>NZ_JBHYHC010000043.1:0-72617 GCF_042738955.1 Umezawaea sp. NPDC059074 | reverse complement strand
GCCTTGATCGGGCCAAAAGGCAGTGCCCGAAGGCCTGCCCGATCTCCAATTTTAAGGCCGAAATCCCCATGTCAAATCGGCCACGTTCCGTGGCCTGCGCCTGCCGGTCCCAGCGCGGTCACCGGTGTCTTGGTCTTGTGTCTTGGTCTTGTGTCTTGGTCTTGTGTCTTGGTCGGGAGTGTCTTGGTTGTCGATGTCTTCAACCGGGCGGCCGTTTTCGCCTGCCAGTTTGCTGGGGTGAACCTGTTGTGGCCTGCCGAGCCCTTGCGCTGTCCTGCGGTTAGCCTCGCGAGGTGGCACATGACAGTGGACCCGGTCGCATCGAGGACTACGCGTTGCTCTCCGATCTGCGGACCGCCGCCCTTGTTGGGCGGGATGGGTCTGTTGACTGGTTGTGCATGCCTCGGTTCGACTCGCCGTCTTGTTTTTCCCGGTTGCTCGGTGGTGAGGATGACGGGCACTGGCGGATCGCTCCCACGGCCGAGGTCGTTGCCACTCGGCGGCGGTACCGGGGGGACACGTTGGTGTTGGAGACCGAGTTCGGCACGGATGAGGGCACTGTGCGGTTGGTCGACACCATGCCGCCGGAGGCCACTGCTGATGACGCCGACACTCGTTTGGTCCGTGTGCTCGAAGGGGTGAGCGGGTCGGTCGAGGTGCGGCTCCAGTGGGTCGTGCGGTTCGCTTACGGCGATTCCGTGCCGTGGGTGCGGCGGTCTTCTCGCGGGGGCGACGAGTGCATCTTCGCTGTTGCCGGGCCGTCTGCGGTGGCGTTGTACGGGGATCGGTTGCCGTACCGGGTCGCTGGTAAGCGGGCGCACGAGGCCGTGTTCACCGTGGACGAAGGGGACACGCTGTCTTGGGTCATGGAGTTCTCCTACTCGCCGGACCAGCCGCCCGCGAAGGTCGATCCGGTGGCCGAGGTGCGTCGGTCCGAGGCGTTCTGGCTGGACTGGGCTGGTGATCTTGGGTACCACGGGCCGCACGGGGACGTGGTGCGGCGGTCGTTGATCACGTTGAAGGGCCTCACGTACGCGCCGACCGGGGGGATCGTGGCGGCTCCGACGACGTCGTTGCCGGAGACGTTCGGTGGTGAGCGCAACTGGGACTACCGGTACTGCTGGCTGCGTGACGCGACGTTGACGCTGCTGGCGCTGGACAACTTCGGGCGGTCCGGTGAGGCGGAGGCGTGGCGGCGCTGGTTGCTGCGCGCGGTCGCGGGTGATCCGGCCGACCTCCAGATCATGTACGGGCTGTCCGGTGAGCGGCACCTCGTCGAGTGGGAGGCCGACTGGCTGCCCGGCTACCTGGGTGCGAAGCCGGTCCGGATCGGCAACGCGGCGTACCGGCAGCTCCAGCTCGACGTGTACGGCGAGGTCATGGACGCGCTGCACCTGGCGCGGGAGCGCGGGATCGCCGAGTCCGCCGAGTCGTGGGCCATGCAGCGCGGCATGATGCGCCACCTGCACAAGATCTGGGAGCTGCCCGACAAGGGCCTGTGGGAGGTGCGCGGGCCGGACCGGCACTTCACGCACTCGCGGGTGATGGTGTGGGTCGCGTTCGACCGGGCCGTCCGCGCCGTCGAGCAGCACGACCTGCCCGGCCCGGTGGAGGAGTGGCGCGAGCTGCGCGACCGGGTGCACGAGGAGGTGCTGGCGAAGGGGTGGAACGCCGACCTCGGCGCATTCACCCAGTTCTACGGCGGCACCGAGCTGGACGCGTCGACGCTGCTCATCCCCGCCGTGGGGTTCCTGCCCGGCGACGACCCCCGCGTGCTCGGCACGATCGAGGCGATCCGCCGGACGTTGAAGCACGGCGACCTGGTCGACCGGTACGACACCGACCCAGGGCAGTCCGAAGTGGACGGTCTGACCGGCGAGGAGGGCTCGTTCCTCGCCTGCTCCTTCTGGTTCGTGGACGCGCTGGCCCTGTCCGGGCAGCGGGACGAGGCGGTGGCCATGTTCGACCGGCTGGTCGGCCTGGTCAACGACGTCGGCCTGCTGGCCGAGGAGTACGACGCCCGCACCGGCCGGATGTCCGGCAACTTCCCCCAGGCGTTCAGCCACCTCGCGCTGGTCAACAGCGCGGCGGTGCTCTACGGCCAGGGTCACACCCGCGAAGAACGCGACCGCCGCAACGGAGGAGCCCGATGAAGGCCGCACACGTCGTGCCCGGCAAGCCCGAACTGGCCGAGGTGGTCGAGTGGGACGAACCCGTGCCCTCCGATGGCGAGGTGCAGGTCGAGGGCCTGCTGGTGGGGATGTGCGGGACGGACGTGGAGATCGTCCGCGACGGGTTCGGCACCCCGCCGCCCGGCAAGACCGGGTTCGTCCTGTTCCACGAGTCCCTCGGCCGGGTCGTGGCCGCGCCGATGGGCGGCGACCTGGCGCCCGGCGACCTGATCGCGGGCGTCGTGCGCAGGCCGGACACCGTGCCGTGCTCGGCGTGCGCCGTGGACGCGTGGGACTTCTGCCAGAACGGCAAGTACACCGAGCGCGGCATCAAGGAGCTCGACGGCTACGGCATGCAGAAGTGGAGCGTGCCGCCGAAGTACGCGATCAAGCTCGACCCGACCCTCGGCGACCTCGGCGTGCTGACCGAGCCGACGTCGATCGTGGCGAAGGCGTGGGAGCAGGCGCTGCTCAACTGCCGCCGCGCCCACCTGGTCCCGCGCACGGTGCTGGTCACCGGCGCGGGCCCGATCGGCCTGCTCGCCGCCCTGCTGGCCGTGCAGCGCGGTCTGGCGGTTCACGTCGTCGACCGCGCCACCGCGGGCCGCAAGCCCGACCTGGTGCGGGGCCTGGGCGCGACCTACCACTCGACCGTGGACACGGTGCCCGAGGTGGACGTGGCCATCGAGTGCACGGGCGTCGCCGAACTGGTCTGGGAGGCCGTCCGCCGCGCCGCCGTGACGGTGCTGACGGGCCTGTCCGGCGACCACGGCACGTTCCCCGCCGAACGCTTGGTGCTGGACGACCTGGTGCTGCACAACCGTTCCGTCGTCGGCTCGGTCAACGCGGGCCTCGCCGACTGGCACACCGCGGCCGACGCCTTGGCCGCGGCCGACCGCACGTGGCTCGGCGGCCTGATCACCCGCCGGGTGCCGCTCGACCGCTTCGTGGACGCGATGGAGCGGCGGCCCGACGACGTGAAGGTGGTCGTCGACCTGGCCTAGCGGACCGGCGCGGACACCACCGCCTTCGGCACGTTGTTGCCGGACACCTCGACGCTGGGCGTGGCGCCGCCCAGGTCGGAGGCGCGGTACTCGGCCTTCAGGGTGGTGGACTCGCCGGGCCACAGGGTGACGTAGTTGTCGGTCCACCTCGCGGGCAGGACTTCCGCGCCGCCGGTGCCCTTGCGGACGGACGCGCGCAGGAAGAACGCGACCGCCTTGTCCGTGGCCGTGTTGGTGACGGTCACGCTGGTGGTGCGGTTGTCACCGGCGGCCGCGGTGGACGCGGTGACGGAGACCTTGCCCTGCTTGAGGGACCCCAGGCCCTTCAGATCGGCGTAGCCGGTCTGCGGCGTGTGGTACCAGGTGGACGCGTCGTAGTCCAGGGTGTCGGCCTTGGTCGACAGCCAGTAGACGTTGCGGTCGACGACCTTGCCGCTGCCGTCCTTGAGCAGCAGCCGGGTGAAGTAGGTCGTGCTCAGGCCGCTCGGCTGCGGTAGCGCGCCGACGCGCACCGAGGCGTTGCCCTTCGCCGTGACGGGCCTGGCCTCGTCGGCCTTCTGCGTGCCGTCGGCGTTGAAGACCGTCACCTGGACGTTGAGCCCGGACACGTCCTGGAGCCCTGTGTTGACGACGGCGAGCGACTTGTCGTCGTAGGAGTACTGGACGTGCAGCGGCCGCATCGCCGTCTTCGCGCCGAAGTACGAGCCGCCGGTGGCGAGGTAGTAGTCGTACAGGTGCCAGTACACCGTCGGCCACGCGTTGTTGAGCATCCAGTAGATGACCCCCGTCGACGGCTTGGACGCGTCGGACCAGTTGCGGCCGAACGCCTCCAGCTGGGCGCGGTTCACCTCGTAGTTGGCCAGCTGCGCCTTGCGGACGAAGTCCTCGACGCCCGAGGGCTTGCCGTACCGGTTGTCCAGCGCCGTGCCCCAGAAGGACAGCTTGCTGAAGTTGCCGGACGGCGCCAGGTGGAACTGGGCCGCGTTGTAGTCCAGCAGCGAGGTGATCTCCGACTGGGACAGGAACTTCTTCAGCTCGTCCAGTTCCGGGATGGTCGCGCCGGGGCCGACCTCGGAGGCGAAGCCGGACGCGCCGCCGAGGCGCTTGTCGTACCAGTAGTTCGGCGGCACCCACCAGTACGGGCCGTCCATCTTCATGCCGGGGTCGCCGAGCTGCGGCGAGCTGTGCGCCGCCGCCGACGAGATCACCGGCAGGTTCCACTCCGCACGGGCCAGCGCGTCCAGGTAGATCTTCTCCACGGCGGCGGGCGGCGCGTTGTCGCTGCCGATCATGAAGCCGATCATGCTGGGGTGGTTGCGGATCCGCTTCGCCTCGCTCTCCGCAGACTGGCCCGCGACCCGGTTGTCCTCGGCGTCGAACGAGCCGTAGTTCTCCCACTTCGAGCAGCACTCCCACCCGGCCAGGACCATGATCCCCAGCCGGTCGGCGGTGTCGTACAGCTCGTCGTTCTCCGGCTTGCCCTCCAGCCGGATCGTGTTCATCCCCATGTTCTTCACCAGCGCCAACTGGTCGTCGATCCGCTTCACGTCGGTGCGCAGGAACAGGTCCGACGCCCAGCCGCCGCCGCGCACGAGGAACGGCTTGCCGTTGACCTCGAACGTCCGTCCGCCCTGGTTGATCCTGGAGGTCACCTCGCGGACGCCGAACGTGGTCCGCGTCGCGTCCGACTCGACGCCGCCGACCTTCGCCGACAGCGTGGCCGTGTAGAGCGGTTGGCCGCCCATCTGGAACGGCCACCACACCTGCGGCTGGCTGAACTTCAACGCCGGGGTGTTCGACGGCGTGAAGCTGACCGTCCTGGTCTCCTTCGCCGCCAGCGTCACGGTCTGCTTGAAGGTGACCGAGCCGATCGCGCCGGACACCTCGGTCGTGACGGCGGATCCGGTGTTGTTGCGCGCCTCGGCCTTCACGGTGATGTCGGCGGTCGCGAGGCTCGGCAGCGGCAGGTCCGTCGTCACGCGCGGCGTCCGCAGCGACACCGGGCCGCTCTGCGCCAGCTGCACGTCCCGGAACAGCCCCTGGTTGCGGTCCGGCGGCAGCTGCGACCAGTCGATGAAGTGGATCGCCAGGTCGTTCGCCGGGTCCGACGGGAACGCCTTGATCGCCAGCGCGTTGTCCCCCTTGCGCAGCAACGACGTCACGTCGAAGTCGTAGTTCGGGTACGCCCCGACCACCTGGTCCGACCCGGCGACCTTCGTGCCGTTGAGCCACACCTCGCCGCGGGAGATCACGCCGCCGTTGAGCTTGAGGAACGTGTTCACGCCCGCCTGCGGGTCCGCGGTGAACACCTTGCGGTACCACCACGGCACCTTGAAGTCCGCCGCGTTCACGGCCTTCAGGTTCGTCGAGTAGTTGACGTCCGGGTACTTGCCGTTCGCGATCAGCCCCGCCAGCACGGTGGACCGCGCGGGCACCGGCAGCCAGCCCGTGTCGCCGTAGGAGGGCGACGAGATGGCGTCGCCCGCCTGGGTGGCCTTGGCGCTGCTCTGGAGGCGCCAGTCGGGGATCGTCGCGGTCTGGCCGGGGGTGGCGTTCACCGCCAACGGTGCTCCGGGCTCGGGTCCGGCCGTGGCGGACGTGCCCGGCACCACCAGCGCCAGGCCCAGGGCCGCCACCAGCAGACCGACTCGTGAGCGCAGCATGCTGCTCCTCCGCGGTAGGTGTTCGCACGGCGGCGGGCCGTTTTATCGTAAAGAACGTTTCCTTTTTAGGGGTGCCACGGCAATGCGCCGCGCGGGTGACTGCGGATTCCCGAATCGACACTCTCCGTGATTCGCCATCCGCTACGTTGCCCCCATGCGGAGTCACCGACACCGGGCCGCGGCGCTCCTCGCGGTCGCGGTCCTCCTCGGCGGATGCTCGGAAACCACGCCGGGGACCGCGTCCGCCGGACCGACCTCGACGACTTCGGCCCCGACCACGAGCACCAAACCGTCGACCACGCGCCCGAAGAAGGTCGACCTCACCGGCGTCGACTCCTGCTCGTTGCTCTCCGACGCGCAGAAGCAGCAGTTCGACCTGGTGAAAACCCCGGCCAAGCTGAAGTCCTCCGCCTACGCGGACGCGACCCTGTGCAGCATCAACTCCGGCGATTTCTCCTACGGCGTCGGACTGGTCGCCGCGGCGAAGAACGGGATCGGGGAGTACGCGTCAGGCGTGGAGAAAGGGGAACTCACGCCGATGACCGTGGGCGGTTTCCCGGCGCTCACCGGGAAATCGACGACGCTGCTGCCCAGTTGCGTGGTCTACCTGGACGTCTCGGACGGTCAGATGATCGATCTCGGCGTGGACAGCACGAAGGTCCCGATGGACGAACTCTGCGTCCGGGCCGGGAAAATTGCCGAGGCAATCATCCAAACGATCAGCGCACGGTGAGCACACCCTGAGTAGAACTGCGCGAATACCAGTGGAACCGTCGCGGCGCGTCGTGCATCGGAGTTAAAGTCGTCTCAATTGCACTCACTGGGGTAAGTGCAGCACTGAGGGAGGGTTGCCGTGTTTCTCGCGGATGGTGGTGGAGGTTCGGCGCAAGCTCCGCTTCCCGACTACAGCGGGTCGAGTCAGGGCCTGAAGATCGAACCCTCGGCCATTCCCGCAGCTCGCAAGGTGTTCGAGGACGCCATCACGGTGCTCGACGCCCAGCTGAGGGACACGAAGGTCGCGCTCGAGGCCAAGCAGTGGGCGCAGGACCCGGTCAGCAAGGAGACCGCGGAGAAGTTCAACCGCGACACCTTCTCGGCCGGTGACTCCGCCGCGCTCACCGCGATCATGGCCTACCGCGAGCAGCTCGACGGCGTTGTGACTCAGCTCACGCAGATCGAGGCCACGTACCGCCGGGTGGAGGGCGACAACGTCGCCTCCTGGGGACGCGTCAACCCGGCGTGAACCGTTCGACACGAACTCGCACGACCGCACCTGAGGGGGCGAAGAACTTATGGGTGATCACCGCTGGCGCGGTTACTCCCACGAAGAGCTGCACAAGATGATCAACAGTGGGCCGGGGGTGGCCGCCTCGATCCCGCTCGAGGACAAGTGGGCGGCGCTGTCGGAGACCCTGGGGCAGATCGACACGTCCATCCACGAAGGACTCACCAAGGTCGGCGCGAGCTGGGAGGGCGCGTCGGCCGAGGCGGCGACGGCGGCCCTGTCGCCGCTCGCGGCGTGGGCGACCGACGCGGGCCAGGGCGCGGACACCATGAAGGCGTCGGCGCACCTCCAGGGCGGCTACATCGCGGACGCCCGCAAGGAGATGCCCGAGCCGGTGAAGGTCGTCACCGAGGCTCCGTCCACGGGGGACAAGGTGCTCGGCGCGCTCGCCGGTCCCGTGGGCATCATGCACGTGGTCAACCAGCAGAACGACCACGAGGCCGAGGAGGCCGCTCAGGACAACGCTGAGCAGAAGGCCATCACGGTCATGAACAACTACCAGTCCAACAGCGAGTGGAACAGCGACACGCTGGGGCAGTTCGTGCCGCCGCCGAAGGTCGTGATCGACACCCCGCCGCCGAGCGGCGCGGGCACGTACAACAGCACGAGCGCGAACTACGTGAGCACGTCCTCGTCGGCCTACACGCCGTCGGGCGGTGGTGACGGCACCACGACCACGTCGTGGACGCCGCCGCCGTCCACCCCGCCGCCGGTCGGCGCGACCCCGGTCGTCACCGGTGGCACGACGAACCCGACGTGGACGCCTCCGCCCTCGCAGCCGCCGGTGACCCTGCCGCCGGTGCAGCCGACCCCGCCTCCCGGCGGCGGTCTGCCGCAGCCTCCCGGCGTGTTCCCGCCCGGCACCGGTCCGGTCCGGCCGCCGGTCAAGGGCGGCCCCGTGCCTCCCGGTGGTCTCCGGCCCGTCGCGAACGGCCCCGGCGGTCGTCCCGGCGCGCCCGGCGGCTTCCGCCCCGGCGGTCCTGGTGGCCCCGGTGGTCTCGGTGGTCCCGGTGGCACGGGCGGAGCCAACGGCCCCGGTGGTCGTGGCGGCTTCGGCGGCGTGCCCGGCGGTCCCGGCCAGGGCGGCGTGGGCGGTCCGAACGGTCCCGGCGGCCAGTTCGGTCGCGCGGGCGGCTTCGGTCCCGGCGGTGCCAACGGCGGCTTCGGCCCCGGTGGCGCGAACGGTCCCGGCGGCCGTCCCGGCCAGGGACCCGGCGGCATGGGCGCGGGCGGTCGTGGGGGCGACGGCGAAGAGGACGGCGAGCACAAGATCGCCGACTACCTGGTCGAGACGGACGACGTGTTCGGCGACGACCGGATGGTCGCACCGCCCGTGATCGGGGAGACACCGCAGCAGTGACGTACTTCGGGGGGCCGGTGGAGAGGGAGCCGGTAGTCCTCTCCACCGAGGAGTTCGACGTCGTGTGGGAGCACCTGCGACTGGGGCCGATGCCCCTGGTCATCAAGGTGCCCTCACCGGGGAAGAGCGAGCGCGAACGCCGTGACCTGGAACTGCGGGTCTGGCACGCGCTGGAGTCGCGGGGGCTGGGGCGGCCGATCGGGCTGCACCCGGAGTTCGACCACCTGATCAGGATGTTCGTCCGTCCCGAGCGCGAGATGGACGCCAGGGTGTGGATCGGCCGGAGCGTCCGCGTCCTCGCGGTCGCGAACGGCGACTTCGGCGCCGTGGCCACGCTGGCGGGCGACCGGATCACGCTGCAACGAGCAGCGGGGTCCGGTCTGCCCGCCGCGGTCGTCGGCGCGCTGCCGCAGCACCCGGCCGGGACCGGCCACTCGGTGACCATGCCGAGCGCCGACCTGGAGGCCGCGGTGCAGAAGTCCGACGGCACGCCCAAGAGCCTGGAGCAGTCGCTCCGGGAGCACGGCGTGCGGGACGAGGACGCGAAGGCGCTGGTCCGGATGTTCACCAACCTCGTGCACACGGGGAACTTCGGCGCGGCGGCCCGCGACCGCTACGGCAAGCGCCGCCGCCCGGAGCGGGTGGTGGCGTTCTTCGACACCGAGGACGGCCGCTACCTGCAACAACGCCGTGTTTCGGCGGGGAGCGAACCCTGGAGCACGTTCACCCCCACCGACCTGCGTAGGCTGACCCACCAGCTGGACGAGTTGCTCGCGGAAGCCGTGCGCACCGCGAAAGGCTGACCGTTTCGGGCCCGTGCCGCAGGAGTGCCACGGGCCCGAACTCGTCCCTGGTGCTCGACCGGTCGATGCGGTTTGATCACCCTCACCGCTGCCGCCCCCTTGCACGAGGAGACGGCGACATGACCATCGAGCGCAGGCGCTTCCTGATCGGCACCGGGATCGGCCTGGCCCTCGGGGCCCAGCTCGGCCCTTCGGCGCACGCCAGCGCCGACCGGCAGCCTTCCGGGGTGAAGGCCGCCCTGTGGCGCGAGTTCGCGGCGAACCCGTACGACCACCCGCAGATCCCCAACGTGGCCTTCGCGGGCTACCGGACCGGGGAACGGCCGCCGCGCCTGCCTGTTCGCGCGAACGTCCTGCACTTCGGCGCGCGGAAGGACGGGTCGGCGGACGCGTCCGCGGCCATCAACCGGGCGATCGAGGCCGTGGGCAAGCACGGCGGCGGCGCGGTCCTCCTGCCCGCCGGGACCTACCGGATCGACGACATCGTGCGCATCGGCTACGACAACGTGGTGCTGCGCGGCGCGGGCAGCGGCCGGACGGTGCTGCACGCGACCCGGTCGTTGGAGGAGGTCGTCGGCATCAACCGCAGTCGCTACGGCAGCGAGAACTCGGCGTGGAGCTGGAGCGGCGGGCTCGTGTGGGTGTGCCACCGCGACCGCTACCAGCCGTTGATCGACGCCATCAAGGCGCACCGGTGGCCGTTCGAGGGGTGGACCGGCAACGAGGGGGACGTCGGCGAGGACCTGACCGCGATCACCGAGGCCGCTCCGCGTGGCGCGTTCACGATCACCGTGGCCAACGGTCGCGCACTTCGTGCGGGCCAGCGCGTGCTGCTCAAGCTCGACGACGACGGCCAGTACGGGCTGCCCAGGCACATGTCCGGCGACGTCGAGGGCACGGCGGCGTACGACTGGAAGACCAAGACGAAGCTGCTGACGTACTTCCCGTTCCAGTGGCCGGTGCGGATCAAGTCCGTGCGGGGCAACAGGGTCCGCCTCGAACAGCCGCTCCCGCTGGAGGCTCGGCTCGCGTTCAAGCCCCGGCTGACGACGTTCGGTCCGGTGATCACGGGGTCGGGCGTGGAGGGGATCACCATCGAGATGGTGAAGACCGCGCGGCCGAAACACCTGCTGGACAAGGGGTACAACGGGCTGGTGTTCCAGTGCGCGTGGGACTGCTGGGGCGACGACGTGTCCGTTGTGGACAGCGACAACGGGTTCCTGTTCGTGTCCAGCAAGGGGATCACGCTCACCCGCTCCCGCGTTTCCGGGCGCGGGCAGCACCACTCGTACGCGTGCCGCGAGCAGTCGCACGACAACCTGGTGCAGGACTTCGCCATCGGCGCGTTCACCGAACCCCCGACGCCCGGCTCGAACCACCACGGCATCAACGTCGAGGGCCTCTCCTGCGGCAACGTCTGGTCGCGCGGGCGGATGGAGGCGGGCACGTTCGACACCCACCGGGGCCTGCCGTTCGGCAACGTCCGCACCGAGGTGACCGTGCTCAACGACGGTCAGCACGGCGGCAGCGCCGACGCGGGACCGTTGTACGGGGCCAGGTTCGCGCACTGGAACGTGACGATCACCAACGCCCGCGCGGGCTGCGTGAAGATCGACACCGTGGCCCCGGCCAGCGCCACCGTCGCGATCTCGGAGTGCACCGAGTTCGGCCAGATCGACAAGCCGGACTTCACCGGCGCACTCGGCTCGCGGATCGAGCTGTACGGCAGCACGGACGTCCGGCCGGCGAACCTGCACGCGGCGCAACGCGAACTCCGCGAGCGCCACGACTAACCTGGTCGGGTGCCCTCGAAAACCGTTGACCCGAAGGAGATGCGCGCCGCGGTGGCGGCCGTGCTGCCCTGGCTGGAAGGCGACGCCGACCAGCCGGACCGGCCCGTGCTCGCCGCCGCGGTGCGCCTCAGCCTCCGCACGCTGGAGCAGGATGCCCCCGGCCGCAGCGTCGAGGTGCGCGTGCCGCCGTTCGCCGCCGTCCAGTGCGTGGCGGGCCCGAGGCACACCCGCGGCACGCCGCCGAACGTGGTCGAGACCGACCCCCGCACCTGGCTCGACCTGGCGACCGGCAGGCTGACCTGGGCGGACGGCGTGGACGACGGCCGGATCACCGCGTCCGGAAGCCGCGCCGACCTGTCCGCGCTGCTGCCCCTGCTGCGGTTCTAGCACTCGTACCATTCCGGGCATGAGCAACGCGGAAGCGAGTCCCGAGGTCGTGCCCTGCGAGTCGACGCGCTCGGCCCCCCAACTCCTCCTCCCGCGCCTCGTCCCGCTCGGCGGCCCCCGCGCCCAACCGGTCCGGCGCACGCTCCCGCAGCGCAGCCGTTCGCTCATCGGCGCGTGGTGCTTCATCGACCACTACGGCCCCGAGACGCCGAGCATGGCCGTCCCCGGCCACCCCCACACCGGCCTGCAAACGGTGTCCTGGCTGTTCGCGGGCACCATCGAGCACCGCGACACCGTGGGCACGACGTCGCTGGTCAGGGCCGGTGAGATGAACCTGATGACCGCGGGGCGGGGCATCGCCCACTCCGAGTACGCCACCGCCGACTCCGACGTGCTGCACGGCGTCCAGCTGTGGGTGGCGCTGCCCGACCGCGACCGCTTCACGGACCCGCGCTTCGAGCACCACGTGCCGACCCCGAAGACCGTGGGCGACGCGCGCGTGACGGTCTTCCTCGGCAGCGTGCTGGGCTCGTCCTCGCCGGTCGCGACCAGCACCCCGCTGCTCGGAGCCCAGCTCGACCTGCCCGCGGGCGCTCGCCTGGTGGTCGACGTCGACCCCGCGTTCGAGCACGGCGTCCTCGTCGACAGCGGCGACGTCGAGGTCGACGGCGCACCGGCGACCGACGCCCAACTCCTCTACCTGCCCACGGGCGCGACGACCCTCACGATCACCGTCGGCGACCGCCCGGCCCGCCTGCTGCTGCTCGGCGGCGAGCCGTTGAACGAGCGCATCGTCATGTGGTGGAACTTCATCGGCCGCACCCACGACGAGATCGACCGCTTCCGCACCGAGTGGCAGACCCAGACCACGGCGGCCGAAGGCCCGTACGGCACATTCCCCACCGCGTGGACGTCAGTGCTGCCGGCCCCGGAACTCCCCAACGCCAGGCTCAAGCCCCGCGACTAGAACCACGACCCGATCGCCTTCACCGCACCGGCGGCCCCGTCGTACACGTCCCGCCCGAACTCGGCCACGTTCCCGACCGTCCCGACCACGATGTCCCCGGCGTCGTTCACCAACTCCATCCCGGTCCGCGCCGCCCCGTGCCCGGCCTCGGACCAGTTCCCGGAGAACAGGTCCCCGACCACCCGCCCACCACCCGTGACGACATCCCCGACCAGATCCGCACCACCAGCGCCGACATCGCTGACCAGGTCGATCACCGGCCCGACACCGGGCAGGTCCGACCCTGGCAACGACGGCCCGACCGGGCTGTCGTACCACTTCTGCGACGTCACCGACCCACCATCGCCGGTGGCGATCTTGGCCAGGTTGGCCACGGACTCGCTGCCATCCCGGTAGTACTGGGAGTGCGCGCCACCCAGGTGTGCCGACTCGGGCGTGCCGAACACGGTCGCCCCGAACGCCTTGTCGTACGGCCCGGTCGACTTGCCGTCAGCCGTGAACCAGTCCGAACTCGTGCCCTGCACAACGGGATCGTGCTCGGTCGCCCCCGCGTAGACGTGGCCCGCGCCAACGGAGAGCTGACTCGCGTTCGACGCCCCCACGCCAGGCGAACCGACGAACGCGATGTCATCCGCCGCCAGCCCGTTCAGGCCGGCGTAGCCGACGGTCGTGCTGCCGTAGGAGTGCCCGATCACCGTCAGGTGCTGGTCATCGGTGGCGGCGGCCCGGTAGCCGTTGACGTCGGCGACCAGGTTCTGGCCACCTTCCTTCGCCAACTCGGGACTGCCGACCTCGCCCGGAGTCCAGCCGGGAGCGTCGTAGCCGAGCCACTGGATGGTGGCGTTGCCGTCCGCGCCCATCTGGTTGCGCAGGTTGGCGGCCTGGTCCACGGAGAAGCTGTCCAGCGTCGACCCGGTGCCGGGAACGCAGACCGCCAGGTTCTTGGCGGTGTCGGGGTTGCCGTAGGCGATCGCCATTCCACCATCACCGCGCGGCCCGTACGGGTCGTAGGCCATCACCCGGACGTCCGAGTCCGGCCAGTCCCTCTTGAAGGCGAGTTTCTCGGCTTCCTGGATGCTCTTCTGCGCTCCTGCGGCGTTCTCGGCCTTGGTCGCCGCTACTTGGCGCTGCTCCATGAGCGACGCGTACTGCGGGTCGTTGAGCAGCTTCGTCTGCCCGTCGGAGGTGCTGGGGTCGATGCCCAGCGCGGCTGCGCGCTCGGCCATCGCGGTGTCCAGCCGGTCGCGCTCGGCACCGAAGCGCTGGGCGTCGTCGGCGATCCGGGCGCGGTTGGCCTGGTCGAGGACGGCGGACGGGAGTCCGCGCAACTGGCCGAGTTCCTGGAACTTCGACCGCAGCAGCTCGTCCTGCTGCTCCTTGGTCAGCGACTTCCACCACGCCGCGACCTGCTTCGGGTCGGTGCCGGGACCGGGGACCGCGGCGGTCGTCCGCATCGCCGCGACGGTCCTCACCCAGCCGGGATCGGCTTTGGCGGTCTCCTCGAAGCCGGGCCTCACCTGCTTCAACGCCGAGGCGTAGGACCGCAGGACCTGCTCGTACCCGTTCTTGACGTTGCTCAGCGACGAGTTGACCCGCTCGGCGAGTTCCACGGTCTGCTGGGCGTCCAGCAGCGGAGAGCGGCCGCGCCACACCGCGATGACCTGGTCGGCGCTGCCCCGCATCTGCGAGTACGCGCGGGACGCGGCCTGGACGACGTCGACTCCGACACCGAGCCGTTCGGTCGCGACGGTCGCGGACTTGGCGGACAGCTCCGCGCGGGCCCCGAACTTCCCCGCGGCCTCACCCGTCCAGCCCGACTTCGCCGTCGACCCGCCCGAGGTCACCGAGTCACGAGCGCGGCCGACCGCGCTGATCGCACCGGTGATCGGGTCCGACGCGGCGGTGATCCGACCCGCGTCACCGGCCGCGAGCTGCCCGTAGAGGACTTCCGGGTCGTTCATCGGGCATCACCGATCTTGCGGAAGGTTTCACGTGAATCGTCGTCGAGGCGGAAGTAGGTGTCGGCGTTCTCGACCAGTCCTTCGCCCGCGTCGCGGTACCAGGCCGCGCCGCGCCGCAGGTCTTCGGACTGCTCGGCGGTGTACTTCGCCAGCGCGTCCGCGAACTCGGCCGCCGCCGGAACCTCTCCGAGCGCCCCCGCGTCAAGGCTGAGCATGGAGAGGAGTTCAGCGCCGTCGCCGGTGGCGTCCGCTCCGTCGTGGAAGCCCTTCGAGGCGCTCCGCAACGCCTCTGGTTGCACACCGAACACGATTTCCCACCCTTCGTGACACCGACAGCCTGCAGTGCGACGCGCCCGAACACCGGCCGGTTCCGGCACGATGACCAAGAACGACCGAACCAGGAGGCAGCACGTGCCAGCAGGATGGACGACGCAGCGGTGGACCGAGGTCTTCCTTGACCAGTCGGCGATGTTCCGCGAAGCGGTCGCGGAGGCCGATCCGACCGCGAACGTCCCCAGTTGTCCGGGCTGGACCTTCGCGGACCTGGCGGTCCACATCGCCCGTTTCCTGGAGACCTCGCTGGAGTACCTGCGCACCGGCAGCACCGTCCAGCTGAAGCCACCGCCCGCTCCGGTCGGCGCGTCGCCGATCGAGTACCTGGACGCCCAGCTCGCCGACGCCGCCGAGGTGCTTCCCCTGGTGCCGGGCAACCGCCCCACGTGGACCTTCTCGCCCGCCGCGCCCGATCTCGCCTGGGTGTGGCACCGCCGGATCGCGCATGAGCTGGACTTGCGCCGGTGGGACGCCCAGGCCGCTCTCCGGCAGCTCGTGGTCGGCGACGCGGACCTCGCGGCCGACGGCATCGACGAGGCTCTCGGCACCCTCCTGGCCGCCAAGTACACGACCGACGTGCCGCTCCGGGTGAGCGGGACCGTGATCGTGCGCTGCACGGACGTGCCGGAGTCCTGGCACGTCCGGCTCGCTCCCGGCGAGGTGCCGGACGTCCGGGCCGCGGCTCCCGGCGAGGTGGCCGACGTCGAGGTCGACGGCGAGGCGCAGCTGATCCACTACGGGCTTTGGGGACGCTTGCCGCTCAAGTCGGTGGGCGACGAGGCCCTCCTCCGCGCGGTGAGGATGGATCGATGAGGAAGCTGTTCCTGCTGCTCCCGGTGGTGTTGCTGCTCGGTGGCTGCTCCAGCGAGTGGAGCGGGGAGGTGCGGTTCAAGGTCCGCGAGATCGGGAAGATCAGCAGTGGACCGCTGGTCGCGCTCGACGTCGACGGGGACGCTCCCGAGGGCCTGACCGGGCGGATCACCGCCGAGACCGCGACGCCCGACCAGCTGCCCGCCGACGTCAAGCCCGGTGACCTGGTCGTCTGCCAGGTGAAGCAGCACGACGACAACGGTTTCGACGGGGGCAACACGAAGACCACCGTGGGGCCGTGTCGGCGGGCTTGAGGGTGCGTTTCGTCACGTCAGACCCTGGTGGATGGGGTGGGTTCACCCCATGTTCGCCGTACACTCGTGGTGCCGACCGACATCGTCGCTAGGGAGCACTCGGTGGTCACCGACCAGTCAGACGCCGGCCGCACAACCACCCCACCTGTTGACACACTGGACTCGGACCCGCGCGAAGAGTGCGGTGTGTTCGGTGTGTGGGCCCCTGGCGAGGACGTCGCCAAGCTCACCTACTACGGCCTCTACGCCCTCCAGCACCGCGGCCAGGAAGCCGCGGGCATCTCGGTGGGCGACGGCAGCCAGGTCGTGGTCTTCAAGGACCTCGGACTGGTCAGCCAGGTGTTCGACGAGCAGGTCCTCCAGTCCTTGAAGGGCCACGTGGCCGTCGGGCACTGCCGGTACTCCACGACCGGGTCGACGACGTGGGAGAACGCGCAGCCGACGTTCCGCACGACGGCCGCCGGGAGCGGGCTCTCGCTCGGCCACAACGGCAACCTGGTGAACACCGCCGAGCTGCTGGAGCGCGCGCAGAAGCTCGGCATCACGTCGCGCAACGGCGCGACGACGGACTCGGACCTGGTGTGCGGGCTGCTCGCCGCCACGGCCGCCGACATCGGCATCGAGCAGGCCGCGCTCGAACTCCTGCCGACGCTCAAGGGCGCGTTCTGCCTGACGTTCTCCGACGAGAACACCCTGTACGCCGCCCGCGACCCGCACGGGGTCCGGCCGCTGGTGCTGGGGCGCCTCGAACGGGGCTGGGTCGCCGCGAGCGAGACGGCGGCGCTGGACATCGTGGGCGCGTCGTTCGTCCGCGAGGTCGAGCCCGGCGAGCTGATCGCGATCGACGAGAACGGCCTGCGGTCCACGCGGTTCGCGACGCCGGAGCCCAAGGGCTGCATCTTCGAGTACGTGTACCTGGCCCGGCCGGACACGACGATCTCCGGGCGCGGCGTGCACGCGACCCGCGTGGAGATCGGCCGTCGCCTGGCGGCCGAGCACCCGGCCGAGGCGGACCTGGTCATCCCGGTGCCGGAGTCCGGCACGCCCGCGGCGATCGGCTACGCGCAGGCGTCCGGCATCCCGTACGGGTCCGGCCTGGTGAAGAACGCCTACGTCGGCCGGACGTTCATCCAGCCGTCGCAGACGATCCGCCAGCTCGGCATCCGGTTGAAGCTGAACCCGCTGCGCGACGTGATCCGCGGCAAGCGGCTGGTGGTCGTGGACGACTCGATCGTGCGCGGCAACACCCAGCGCGCGCTGGTCCGGATGCTGCGCGAGGCGGGCGCCCTCGAGGTGCACGTCCGGATCGCGTCGCCGCCGGTCAAGTGGCCGTGCTTCTACGGCATCGACTTCGCCTCGCGCGCGGAGCTCGTGGCGAACGGCCTCGACCTGGACGGCATCCGCCGCTCGGTCGGCGCGGACTCGCTCGGGTACGTGTCGCTGGAGCAGCTGATCGCGGCGACGGAGCAGCCGAAGACGCGGCTGTGCAGCGCGTGCTTCGACGGCGACTACCCGATCCCGCTGCCCGCGGACGCGCTGATGGGCAAGCACCTGCTGGAGGGCATCAAGGGAGTAGCGGGCTCGGCGGCTCCGGTCCTGCCCACCGGGTACGGTGCCGAAGACGCCCTGCAAAGGCCCTGACACCCCCCACGATGGAGCACGTTGACGTGAGTGCCGAGACCGACAACGCCAAGGCGACGTACGCCGCGGCCGGAGTGAGCATCGCCGCTGGGGACGAGGCGGTGGAGAAGCTCAAGCCCTGGGCGGCGAAGGCGAACCGGCCCGAGGTGCTGGGCGGCATCGGCGGCTTCGCGGGCCTCTTCCAGCTCAAGCTCGACCGCTGGAAGGAGCCCGTGCTCGCGGCCTCCACGGACGGCGTCGGCACGAAGATCGCCGTCGCGCAGGCCATGGACAAGCACGACACCATCGGCCACGACCTGGTCGCGATGGTCGTGGACGACCTCGTCGTCTGCGGTGCCGAGCCGCTGTTCATGCAGGACTACATCGCGGTCGGCCGGGTCGTCCCGGACCGGATCGCGGCGCTGGTCAAGGGCATCGCCGAGGGCTGCGTCCTGGCCGGGTGCGCGCTGCTGGGCGGCGAGACCGCCGAGCACCCCGGCCTGATGGGCGACGACGACTACGACATCTCCGGCACCGGCGTCGGTGTCGTCGAAGCGTCGAAGATGCTCGGCCCCGACCGGGTCAAGCCCGGTGACGTCGTCATCGGCATGGGCTCGTCCGGCCTGCACTCCAACGGCTACTCGCTGGCCCGCCACGTGCTCCTGGAGATCGCCAGGATGCCGCTGGAGGGCCACGTCGAGGAGTTCGGCCGCACCCTCGGCGAGGAGCTGCTGGAGCCGACCCGCATCTACGCCAAGGACTGCCTGGCGCTGGCCGCCGAGGCCGAGGTGCGCACGTACGCGCACATCACCGGCGGCGGCCTGACCGCCAACCTGGCCCGCGTGCTGCCCGCGGGCGTGCGCGCCGACCTGGACCGCGGCACCTGGACGCCGGACCCCGTGTTCGCCCTGATCGCCCAGCGCGGCCGGGTCGAGCGCGAGGAGATGGAGAAGACGTTCAACATGGGCGTCGGCATGATGGCGGTCGTCTCCCCCGAGGACGTCGACCGCGCACTGGCCGTGCTGACCGCCCGCCACGTGCCCGCGTGGGTGCTGGGCGAGGTCAACAAGGCCGACGACGCCGACGCGCCGCGCGCGACGCTCGCCGGGGACCACCCCCGCTTCTGAGCCCGAGGCAACCTCCCCGGTCGTCGTCCACGTACAGGACGACGACCGAGGGGAGGGGCCCGTGGGAGATCGCGACAGCGAGTTCTCCGAGTACGTGGACGCCCGCGCGCTGGTGCTGCGGAGAACCGCGTACCTGCTGTGCGGTGACTGGCACCGCGCGGAAGACCTGGTGCAGACCACCTTTGCCAAGCTGTACGTGGCGTGGCCGCGACTGGCGCGTGGCGGCGGCGTCGACTCGTACGCCCGCAAGGTGCTGGTGCACGTGTCCGTCGACGAGTCCCGCCGCGCCTACCGGCGCCGCGAGCAGACCGTCGACCGGACTCCCGAGCAGCGCGACGCCGCCACGCGACCGGAAGACCGGGTCGACGTGCTGGCCGCGCTGGACAAGTTGCCTCCAGGGCAACGTTCCGTCCTGGTTCTGCGGTACTGGGAGGACCAGTCCGTCGCCGAGACCGCGCGACTGCTCGGCAGTTCGCAGGGCACCGTCAAGAGCCAGGCGTCCAAGGGGCTGGCCGCGTTGCGCGTCCTGCTCGGCACCGACCAAGCGGCAGTGGGGGACCAGCGATGACAGACGACGACATCAGGACCGCGTTCGGCTCGGTCTTCACCGACGAGCCGCCGCTGGGCGTCCACTCCGCCGAGGTGCTCCGCAAGGGGCGAGGGCGACTGCGCAGGCGCCGGGCCGCGCTGGCGGGCGGGTTCGCCGCCGTCGTGGCCGCGGTGGTGGTCGGCGGCTCCCTCCTGCCGGGCCCGCGGGAACTGGTCTCGGCGGCCCGGCCCTCTCCCGACCGCGCGGCGGGGCCGTGCAGCACGGGGCCGGAGTCGTCGACCGCCCCCGCCACCCTTCAGGGTTCGACCGCCCCCGCCGCGACCACCCTTCCGGTGAGGCCGTGCGAGCCCACGACCGCGGAGCAGGCGCAGGCGCTGACCGGCCTGCTGACCCGCGTCGGCGTGCTGCCGTCGGAGTTCACCCTCCGGGGCGCCGACGACTCGCCGGTCCTGTTCGTGGAGAGGCGGGGGGAGTACCTGCTGACCGCCGACCTGGTCGCCCCGGACGGCCAGGAAGGCGCTCTCACCGTGCTGGTCGGCGGCCTCAGCTCCGGCGACTCCCGCCCGAGTTGCCAGCCGCCCGCCACCTGCGAGTTCCGGACGGTCGACGGGGAGACGCTGCAAATCACCACGAGGCCGTTCGGCTCGGCGGGCGAGGTCCTCACCATGGTCTACCACCTGAGCGCCGACGGCTCCCAGGTGTACGCCTCGACCTCGAACGTCTCGTCCAGGGCGTCGGGGGCGACCGGCAAGGCCCGCACGCCGCCGAGCATCGACCACCAGCCCCTGACGGTGGACCAGCTGGTAAAGCTGGTGACCTTGCCGGGCCTGGAGTTCTAGGCTTGTGCCGTGGCTGACGACTTGACCGTGACGCGGACGCTGGTGCTGCCGGCGGCCGAACTCCGCGAACGGTTCTCCAGGTCGGGTGGCCCCGGTGGCCAGGGCGTGAACACGGCGGACAGCCGGGTCGAACTCAGCTTCGACCTGGCTGCCTCGCCGTCCGTGCCGGAGTGGCTGCGGAACCGGATGGTCGAGCGGCTGGCGAACCGGCTGGTGGACGGCGTGCTCACGGTCGCCGCCAGCGAGCACCGCGCCCAGCTCCAGAACCGGCAGGCCGCCCGCGGGCGGATGGCGAACCTCCTGCGCGAGGCCGCGGCCGCCCCGCCACCGGTCCGCCGCCCCACCAAGCCCAGCCGCGGCTCGAAGGAACGCCGGATCGCCCAGAAGAAGCGCCGCGGCGTCACCAAGCGCGGGCGCAGCGGCGGGTTCGACGACTAGTCGCGGTCGAGCCGGTGTCGTAGCGTCGCCGGTGTGGCCGAACTCGTCGGTGTGCAGAAGACGCTCAGCCCCGTCCTGCGGGCCAAGGCGCTGGACAACCGGCTGCCGAGCCCGATCCTCGGTGACGAGCTGGCCGAGCGGACCATGCGCCTGCTCGACCCCGAGTACGACAAGCGCCCGTTCGGCACCAGTCAGCTGGGGCTCGCGGCCGTGGTGCGGGCCAAGGTCCACGACGACTGGGCGCGGTCGTTTCTCGCTGAGCACCCGGACGCCGTGGTGCTGCACCTCGGCTGCGGTCTCGACGCGCGGGTGTTCCGGCTCGACCCGCCCCCGACCGTCGATTGGATCGACCTGGACTACCCCGCGATCGTCGAGCTACGGCAGCGGTTCCTGCCGGAGCGGGAGCACTGCGCCCTGGTCGGGTCCAGCGTCACCGACCTGACCTGGCTCGACCGCGTGCCCCGCGGCAGGCCGGTGCTGGTGATCGCCGAGGGGCTGGTGCCCTACCTGACCGAGGCCGAGCTGCGACGGCTGCTGACGGGCGTCGTCGACGCCTTCCCCAGCGGTCAGGTGCAGGTCGACACCGTGTCGGTCTGGGCGTGGCGCACGTCGAAGTGGGATCCCACCCTGCGCAAGTACGGCACCCGGTTCCACTGCGGTTTCGACGATCCGGCCGTGCTCGCGGACTGGCACCCGAGGCTCCGGTACGTCGACGAGGCCCCGATGAACGACTCGCCGGTGCTGCTGGCCAAGGCGCCCGCGAACGTCCGCCGCGCGTACCGCGTCCTGAACCTGGTGCCGGGCATGAGGAAGTCCACCCGCATCGCGCGGTTCCGGTTCTAGCGCGGGTCGCCCAGCCACACGTACTGGCGTTCGGGCCGCCCGGTCCCGCCGTAGCGCAACCGGACCTCGGCCTTGCCGATCCCGACGAAGTACTCCAGGTACCGCCGCGCGCTCACCCGCGCCAGTTCCGTCACCTCGGCGCACTCCGACGCCGACAGCCCGTCCAGCCTGCCCCGCAGCGCCCGTTCCACGAGGGTCGCGGTCTGGGCCGTCAGCCCCTTCGGCAGCACCGGGGCCGCGCTGCCCGGTCGCGCCCCGAACACCTGGTCCACGTCCGCCTGCCCGGCCGCCGCCAGCCGGTCCAGCTTCCGCCGCAGCGCCGCGAAGTGCTCCAGCTGGTCGCGCAGCGCGGAGAACTCGAACGGCTTGATCAGGTAGTGCAGGACCCCGCCCCGCATGGCGCTGCGCACCGTGTCCACGTCCGTGGCGGCGGTGATCACGATGACGTCAACGGCCGCGTCCCCCTGGGCCCGCAACGTCCGCAGCACCTCCAGCCCGCCGACGTCCGGCAGGTAGATGTCCAGCAGCACCAGGTCCGGCCGCAGCTCCCCGACCAGCCGCACCGCGTCCGCCCCGGTGTGCGCCACGCCCACCACCGAGAACCCCGGCGTCCGCGACACGTACCCGCTGTGCACCTTCGCGACCATGAAGTCGTCGTCCACCACCAGCACCCGGATCACGCGGGCACCTCCCTCGGCAGTCGGGCCGTGAACACCGCGCCGGAGTCGTTGTGCACCCGCACGCTCCCGCCCCGCCGCAGGCACGTCTGCCGGGTCAGCGCCAACCCGAGGCCGCGCTGCCCCTGTTCGGCGGCCTTGGTGGTGAACCCGTTCTTGAACACCTCTTCGGCGATCTCCGGCGCCACGCCGGGCCCGGAGTCGCGGACCTCCACCAGCACCGCCGAGTCGGACTCCGACACCGACACCGAGATCCACCCCCTGGCGTTGGCCAGCGCGTCCAGCGCGTTGTCCACGAGGTTGCCCAGCACCGTCACCAGGTCCGTCGACAGCTCCTCGTCCACCTCGTCCAGGTGGCTGTCCGGGTCCATCCGCAACCCCACCCCGCGCTCGGCTGCCAGGCTCGACTTCGCGATCAGCAGCGCGGCCACGGCCGGGTCCAGGATGCGCGACCCGACCTCGACCTGCCACTGCCCCTGCGCGGAGCTGATCCGGTGCACGAACCCGCGCACCTCGTCGTACTCGCCGAGCTCGATCAGGCCGGAGATGGTGTGCAGCCGGTTGCTGAACTCGTGGGCCTGCGCCCGCAGGGTGTCGGTGGCGTGCCGGTTCGCGTCCAGCTCGTTCTGGAGCACCAGCAGCTCGGTGCGGTCCCGCAGCGTCACGACCGACCCGACCTCCACGCCGTGCACGGCGATCGGCATCCGGTTCAGCGTCAGCACGGACCCGGCGCGCAGCACGAGCTGGTCCGCCCCGGTGGCCTTGCCGGTCAGCACGTCCTGCAACCGGTCGTCCAGCTCCAGGTCCGCCACCGCCCGCCCGACGCAGTCCGCGGGCAGGTCCAGCGACTCGCGCGCGTGGTCGTTGGCCAGGGTGATCCGGTGCTGCGGGTCGAGCCCGACCACGCCCTCCTTGATGCCGTGCAGCAGCGCTTCCCGGTGCTCCACCAGCGAGGTGATCTCCCGCGGCTCCAACCCGAGCGTCTGCTTCTTCACCCGCCGCGTGAGCAGCACCGACCCGACCACGCCGATGGCCAGCGCGACCCCGAGCAGCCGCAGCGCGTTGCCGGGCGAGTCCAGCACGCCCTCGAAGAACCCCGGCGAGTCCTGGCCCGCCGCGACCAGCCCGATCACCTCGCCCCGGTCGCTCATCACCGGCACGTGCGCCACCAGCGCGCCGTGCAGCTCGCCGACCCACGACCGTCCACTGAGGGCGGTGCTGTCCCCGATGTCCAGCGCCGCACCGACTTGCGCCGGGTCCGGTGACGTCAGCACCCGCCGCGAGGCGTCGGTGATGATCACGTAGCTGGCCCCGGACAGGCTGCGCCCGCTCTCGGCGAACGGCGCCAGCGCGTAGTGCCGCAGCGGGTCCTCCAGGCTCAGCCGCACGCCCGCGGTCGCGGCCACGTCCTCGGCCACGGAGAGCATCCGCCGTCCCTCGGTGGTGGCGAAGTTCGCCCCCGCCTGGACGACGGACAGCGCGCCCACCGAGCACAGCAGGGCCACGACCACTACCAGTTGCCAGGCGAGCAGTTGCCTGGCCAGCGATCCCCGACCGCCCATCGACCCTCCCGCCTCGTCGCGTGGGAGTGACAGTAGGACGTTCGGAGGACCGGTGCGCGAGACCACAAAGACCAAAAGAACCGCTACGCCCGCAAACGGGACTTCCGGTTAACACCCCGGCAACATCCCACCCCAACGGAGGAGAGGCGGAGATCACAGTGCTGATCAGGAACTGGCTGGCGGTCGGGGCCGCGGTCGCGGCCGTGCTCGTGGTGCCGCCGCTGCTCACGCCGGGCGGCGACAGCGCTTCGGGCCAGCTCCGGGCGTTGCGGGTGCTGGTGCCGAACGCGCCCGGCGGCGGCTACGACATCACCGCCCGCACCGCGGCCAAGGCGATGGAGGACGCGGACCTGCTCCGCAACGCCGAGGTGTTCAACCTGCCGGGAGCGGGCGGGACGGTCGGGCTCGGGCGGACCGTGGCCGAGAAGGGCAACGGGAAGCTGGTCATGTCGATGGGCCTCGGCGTCGTCGGCAGCGTCTACACGAACAAGGCCCCCTCGTCGCTGCTGGACACCACGCCCGTCGCGAAGCTGATCGAGGAGCCGGACATCGTCGTGGTGGGCAAGGACTCGCCCTACCGGACGCTCGACGACCTGGTCACGGCGTGGAAGGCGGATCCGGGCGCGGTGCCCGTCGGCGGCGGGTCGTCGCCCGGCGGACCGGACCACCTGGCGCCGATGCTGATGGCGAAGGCCGTCGGCCTGGAGCCGAGGACCGTCAACTACATCCCGTTCGACGGCGGCGGCGAGCTGCTCGCGTCGGTGCTCGGCGGCAAGGTCGCCTTCGGCGTGTCCGGCATCGGCGAGTACCGCGACCAGATCCAGGCCGGGACGCTCCGCGTGCTCGCGGTGACCAGCGCCGACCGGATCCCCGGCGTGGACGCGCCGACGCTGACCGAGGCGGGCGTGGACGTGAAGTTCAGCAACTGGCGCGGGATCGTCGCGCCACCCGGACTGTCCACTGAGGACCGCGACCGGCTGGTGGACCTGTTCACGAAGCTGCACGCCACCCCGCAGTGGAAGGAAGCGCTGGAGCGCAACGGGTGGACCGACGCCTTCGCGCCGGGTGAGAAGTTCGGGGACTTCCTGGAAGAGGAGAACACGCGAGTGGCGACCGTGCTGAAGGACTTGGGGCTCGCATGACCACGTGGCTGAAGGAGCGCTCGGAACTCGGGGTGTCCGCCGTCCTGGCGGTGCTCGGGGTGGTGGTGCTGGTGGACGCGCTGCGGATCCACACGGACTTCGCCCAGCGCGGACCGGTCGGGCCCAAGGCGGTGCCGGTCGTGGTCGGCGTGGGGCTGCTGGTCGTGGCCGTGCTGCTGGCGCGCGACGTGCTGCGCGGCGGCCGCGGCGAGGCCGAGGGCGGCGAGGACGTCGACCTCACCGCGCCCGCCGACTGGCGCACGGTCCTCCTGCTGTGCGGGGCCTTCCTGGCCAACGCGGCGCTGATCGGCGTGGTCGGGTTCCCGATCTCCGGGGCGGTCCTGTTCTGGGGCGCGGCGTACGCGCTGGGCAGTCGGCACTTCGTGCGCGACCCGCTGATCGCCGCCGGGATGGCCGTCGTGACGTTCCTGGTGTTCAACAACCTGCTCGGGGTTCCCCTGCCCGGCGGCCCGCTGATGGGGGTGCTGTGATGTTCGACCAGCTCATGGGCGGTTTCGCCACCGCCTTGACGCCCACGCACCTCGCGCTGGCCGCGCTGGGCGTGCTGCTCGGCACCGCGATCGGCGTGCTGCCGGGCATCGGGCCCGCGATGGCCGTGGCGCTGCTGCTGCCGGTGACCTACGGCCTGGAGCCGACCGGCGCGTTCATCATGTTCGCGGGCATCTACTACGGCGGGATGTTCGGCGGCTCGACCACGTCGATCCTGCTGAACACCCCCGGCGAGAGCGCGGCGGTCGTGGCCGCGATCGACGGGAACCCCATGGCGCGCAAGGGTCGTGGCGCGCAGGCGTTGGCGGCCGCCGCCATCGGGCACTTCGTCGGCGGGATCATCGGCACGACCATGCTGGTGCTGCTCGCGCCGACCGTGGCCGAGTACGCCGTCGACATCGGCGCCCCGGACTTCTTCGCGATCATGGTGCTGGCGTTCATCGCGGTCACGTCGGTGCTCGGCGCTTCACGGGTGCGCGGCTTCGCCTCCCTGCTGATCGGCTTGGCCATCGGGCTCGTGGGGCTCGACGAGATGACCGGCCAGCAGCGGATGACGTTCGGGTCGCTGCACTTGGCGGACGGCATCGACGTGGTGATCGTGGCCGTGGCGCTGTTCGCCGTCGGAGAGTCGCTGTGGGTGGCCGCCCACCTGCGGCGCAACGTCAGCGAGGCCATCCCCGTCGGACGGCCGTGGCTCGGGCGCGCGGACCTCAAGCGGGCGTGGAAGCCGTGGCTGCGCGGGCCGTTCATCGGGTTCCCGTTCGGCGCGATCCCCGCCGGCGGCGCGGAGATCCCGACGTTCCTGTCGTACGTGGCCGAGAAGCGGCTGGCCGGGAAGCACCGGGACGAGTTCGGCAAGGGCGCCATCGAGGGCGTCGCCGGGCCCGAGGCGACGGCGTCCGCGTCGGCCGCGGGGACGCTGGTGTCGATGCTGACGCTGGGACTGCCGACCACGGCGGTCGCGGCGGTGATGCTGGCGGCGTTCCAGCAGTACGGGATCCAGCCGGGCCCGCTGCTGTTCCAGCGGGAGTCGTCGCTGGTGTGGGGCCTGATCGCGTCGCTGTTCATCGGGCTGACGCTGCTGCTGGTGCTGAACCTGCCGCTCGCGCCGCTGTGGGCGAAGCTGCTGCGGATCCCGCGGCCGTACCTGTACGCGGGCATCCTGTTCTTCGCCAGCGTCGGGGCCTACGCGGTCAACGCCGACGTGTTCGACCTGCTGGTGATGTTCGTGATCGGCGTGCTCGGGTTCGTGATGCGGCGCTACGGCCTGCCGGTGCTGCCCGCGATCATCGGCGTGATCCTCGGACCGGCCGCCGAGCAGCAGATGCGGCGGGCGTTGCAGCTCTCGGACGGCGACCTGTCCGGGCTGGTGAACACGCCGTTCTCGATCGTGGTCTACGTCGTCATCGCGGTGCTGCTGTTCTTCCCGCTGATCCGCAAGGCGATCGCGCCGAAGAAGCCGACCACGCCCTCCGCCCCCGTGCGCGAGGAGGTGTGAGGCCTCCCCGGTTCCACGGCGCCCCTCGTGCCGTGGAACCGGGGAGCGCTCTAGCCGTGGGTCGGGAAGCCCAGGTCGATGCCGTGCTGCCGGGGCCAGCGGGCGGTGACCGCCTTCGCCCTGGTGTAGAAGCGGACGCCCTCCGCGCCGTGCACGTGGGTGTCGCCGAACAGCGAGTCCTTCCAGCCGCCGAAGGAGTAGTACGCCATCGGCACCGGGATGGGGACGTTGATGCCGACCATGCCGACCTGCACGCGGCGCTGGTACTCGCGGGCCGCGAGGCCGTCACCGGTGTAGATGGCCGTGCCGTTGCCGTACCTGTTGGCGTTGACCAGGTCCACGGCCGCCTCGAACGTCGGCACCCGCACCACGCTCAGCACCGGGCCGAAGATCTCGTCCCGGTAGAGCGCCATGTCCGTGGTCACGTGGTCGAACAGGGTCGGCTTGAGCCAGAACCCGTTCTCGTGGCCCTCCGGGGCGAACCCCCGGCCGTCGACCACGAGCGTCGCGCCCTCGTCGTTGTCCACGTAGGACTGCACCTTGTCTCGGTGCACCCCGGTGACCAGCGGGCCCATCTGCGAGGCGGGATCGGTGCCGGGGCCGGTGACCAGGCCCTTCGTCCGCTCGGCGATCTTCTCCACCAGGCTGTCCGCCGCGTCGCCCACCGCGACCACGACGGAGATCGCCATGCACCGCTCGCCCGCGCTGCCGTAGCCTGCGGACACGGCCGCGTCCGCCGCCACGTCGAGGTCGGCGTCCGGCAGCACGACCATGTGGTTCTTGGCCCCGCCCAACGCCTGCACGCGCTTGCCCGCCGCCGTGCCGCGGGCGTAGACGTGCCGGGCGATGGCCGTGGACCCGACGAACGACGCCGCCGCGACGTCCGGGTGGTCCAGCAGCGCGTTGACCGCGGTCGCGTCGCCGTGCAGGACGTTCAGCACGCCGTCCGGCAGGCCCGCCTCGGAGAACAGCTCGGCCAGCCGCACCGCCGCCGACGGGTCGCGCTCGGACGGCTTGAGGACGAACGTGTTCCCGCTGGCGATGGCCACCGGGAACATCCACATCGGCACCATCACCGGGAAGTTGAACGGCGTGATGCCCGCGACCACGCCCAGCGGCTGTCGGACCGAGTACGCGTCCACCCCGCGCGACACCTGCTCCGAGTGCTCGCCCTTGAGGAGGTGGGGGATGCCGCAGGCGAACTCGACGACCTCCAGGCCGCGCTGCACCTCGCCCGCCGCGTCGTCGAGGACCTTGCCGTGCTCGGCGGTGATGATCGCGGCCAGCTCGTCGCGGTGCTCGTGCAGCAGGTGGCGGTAGGTGAAGAGGATGCGCGAGCGCGTGGCCAGCGACGACTCCGACCAGGACGCCGACGCCTTCAGCGCCGAGGCGACGGCCAGGTCGACGTCCGCCTGGTCCGCGAGGACGACCCGCTTGGCGACCTCGCCGGTCGCCGGGTCGAACACGTCGCTGGTCCGGCTCGACACGCCCGTCGTGCGGGCGCCGTCGATCCAGTGCGGGATGGTGCTGGTCAAGACGACCCTCCTGGGGCGGCAGTGGTGTTCCGGACGACGAGCTTCGGGTGCAGCAGGTGCCGCACGGGCTCGGTGCGCTCGCCGCGCACGCGTTGCAGCAGCGCCTCGGCGGCCAGCCTGCCGATCTCGTTGCGCGGCTGGTCGACGGTGGTGAGCGAGACGTGGCGCAGTGCGGCCAGCGAGGTGTTGTCGTAGCCGACGACCGAGACGTCCTCCGGGACGCGGAAACCGGCCTCCTCCAACGCGGAGATCGCGCCGACGGCGTTGAAGTCGTTGCAGGAGATGATCGCCGTGGGCATCCGGCCGCCGCGGTGCAGCTCCTGGATGGCCTTCGCGCCCGCCGCGTCGGTGTACTCGCTGCCCACCACGCGGGGTTCCAGGCCGTGGCCGGTCATGGCGTTCACGTAGCCGCGCCGCCGCGGACCGGCCTGGCTGCCCTCGCCGCCGTCGAGGTGGACGATGTCGCGGTGGCCTAACGAGACCAGGTGGTCCACCGCCAAGCCCGCGCCCTGCTCGCCGTCGTCGTTGACCGTGTCCACGCCCGAGACGCGGCTCGACCTGGCCACGAGCACGATCGGCAGGTGGTCGGCGGCGTTGCTGATGGCGGCCGTCGGCACGACGGGGCTGAGCAGCGCCAATCCCGCCGGGCGGAACGACAGCAGGCTGTCCAGCGCCCGCCGCTCGCGGGCCGGGCTGCGGCCGCCGGTGTTGATGATCAGGTCGAAGCCCTGCTCGCGCGCCACCGCGTCGAGGCCGTCCACGACCTCCGCGAAGAACGCGTTGTGCAGGTCGGACACCATCACCCCTAGGACGGTCGAGGTCCGGCTGGCCAACGACCGCGCCATCGCGTGCGGCGAGTAGCCCAGCTCCTCCGCCGCCTTGAGCACCGCGGCGCGTCGCTGCTCGCTCACCTTGGGTGAATCCCGCATCACCAGCGACACCAGCGCGCGGGACACCCCCGCCCGCTTGGCGACGTCCTCCATGGTCGGCCTGGCCACCGCCACCTCCCTCGTCCGCGGGTCACGAGCCGGAAACGCCCCCTTGACACCCGTGTGACGGAAGCTACAGCATTGGAGCGCTCCAACCAATAGAGCGCTCTAACGCCACAGACCTCCTACCAGGACGGAGACCCTCCGCATGCGGATCGGAGTCGCTGGAGTCGGCCGGATCGGCACGATGCACGCCACCAACCTCGCCGCGCTGGACCAGGTCGACGAGGTCCTCCTCTTCGACCCCGTCCCCGGTCGAGCGGCCCAGGCGTCGGCCGACCTGCCCGGCACGAAGGCGGTCGACGACCTCGACGCGTTGCTCACGGCGAGTGACGGCGTGTTGTTGGCGACCCCGACGAACACCCACCCCGCCCTGCTGCGCGCCGCGCTGGCGGCGAAGGTCCCCGCCCTGTGCGAGAAGCCCATCGCCAGCGACCTGGACGAGATGAGGGCGCTGGTCGACGACGTCGAGGCCTCCGGCGTCGAGGTGCTGGTCGGCTTCCAGCGCCGCTTCGACCCGGCCGTGTTCGAGCTGCACCGCCGCATCCGCGCGGGAGAGGTCGGCGACATCTACCTGGTCCGGGCGGTCGGCAACGACGCCCAACCCCCGGACTTCGGCTACCTGCCCGCGTCCGGCGGCATCTTCCGCGACCTGCTGATCCACGACCTGGACGCCGTCCCGTGGCTGGTCGGCGAGCCCGTGGTGGAGGTGTACGCGTCCGGTTCCGTCCTGGTGAACCAGGCGTTCGCCGACGCCGACGACGTGGACAACGCCGTGGTGCTGCTGAAGTTCGCGGGAGGCGCCCACGCCACCCTCGCGGGCGGCAGGCACGACCCGCTCGGCTACGACCACCGCATCGAGGTCCTCGGCAGCAAGGACTCCCTCGCCGTGGGCGTGGACCCCCGCACCCCGCTGACCTCGCTCGAACCCGGCGGCCCGGTCGTCGCGGCCGACGCCTACCCCGGTTTCCCCGAGCGCTTCCACCGCGCCTACCTCAACGAGATGGCCGTCTTCACCCAGGTGGTCGCCGGTGAAGTGGCGAACCCCTCCCCCGCGAGGGAGAGTTTGATCAGCCTCCGCCTCGCCGAGGCGTGCGAGGCTTCCCGGCGTTCGGGTTCGCCGGTCCGCCTGACGGGAGTGAACGCATGACGAAGATCGCCGGCGCGCCCATCTCCTGGGGTGTGTGCGAGGTGCCCGCTTGGGGTCGGGTGTTGGAGGCCGAGCAGGTGCTCGGTGAGATGGCGTCGCTCGGGTTGGCGGCGACCGAGTTGGGGCCGCCCGACTACCTGCCGTCCGATCCCGCCGCGTTGAAGGCGCTGCTCGCCGAGCACGACCTCAGTCTCGTCGGCGGGTTCCTCGCGGTCGTGCTGCACGACCCGCCGCAGGTGCCGTCCACTGTGGAGGAAGCCGAGCGCGTCGCCGCGCTGCTGGCCGCCGCTGGGGCCGGGGTGCTGGTGCTGGCCGCCGCCACCGGGCTCGACGGGTACGACGAGCGGCCCGAGTTGAGCGACGAGCAGTGGCGGACGTTGATCCAGACGTCCGCGAAGATCGCCGACATCGCCGCTGCCCACGGGCTGCGGACGGTGCTGCACCCGCACGTCGGCACGCACGTGGAGCGGACCGCCGAGGTCGAGCGGTTCCTCGCGGACTCCGAACTCCCGCTCTGCCTGGACACCGGCCACCTGCTCATCGGCGGCACGGATCCGGTCGACCTGGCCCGCCGCCACCCGGACCGGATCGGCCACGTGCACCTCAAGGACGTGCGCGCGGAGATCGCGGACCGGGTGCGCGGTGGGGAACTCGGCTACACCGCCGCCGTCCAGCAGGGGATCTACGTGCCCCTCGGCGACGGCGACGTGGACGTGGAAGCTCTGGTCACGCTCCTCCGGGAGGCGGGCTACACCGGTTGGTTCGTCCTCGAACAGGACACCGCGCTCGGTGACGGCAGTCCAGCGGACACCCCCGTGCTGGACACCGCGCGCAGCCTCGCGCACCTCAACAAGATCATCGGAAAGGGCTAGGGACGATGACGTCTGTTCGCTCTGCAAGACGAAGTGTTCTGCGCGTGGGCCTCGGCGTTGCCGCGGTCGCCCTGCTGGCCGCGTGCAGCGGGCCGGGTGCGAGCAACACCACCAGTTCCGGCAGCCCCGACACCGGGTCCGCCTCCAGCTCCAGCGGTCCGCTGAAGGTCGCCGTCGTCACGCACGGCTCCGCCGGTGACACCTTCTGGAACGTGGTCAAGAACGGCGCGACCGACGCGGGCAAGGCGCTCGGCGTGACGGTCGACTACAACTCCGACGGCGACCCCGGCGCGCAGTCCAAGCTGATCGACAACGCGGTGTCGCAGAAGGTCGGCGGCCTCGTCGTGTCGATGGCGAACCCGGACGCGCTGAAGACCTCGATCGAGGCCGCCGTCAAGGCGGGCATCCCGGTGATCACCATCAACTCCGGCGGCGACAAGAGCGCGTCCTTCGGGGCCATCGCGCACGTCGGCCAGGAGGAGGGGATCGCGGGCGAGCAGGCGGGCAAGAAGCTCAAGGACGCGGGCAAGACCAAGCTCCTCTGCGTGATCCACGAGGCGGGCAACATCGGCCTCAGCCAGCGCTGCGACGGCGCGAAGACCGGCTTCGGCGGCTCGGTGACGAACCTCCAGGTCGACATCAACAACCCGACCGACATCGAGGCCCGCATCAAGGGCGCGTTGCAGACCGACCCGTCGATCGACGCCGTGCTGGCGCTGAACCCGCAGGTCGCCGTCAACGCCGCGAGCGCGGCCAAGGGCGCGTCCTCCAAGGCCGCCGTGGCGACGTTCGACCTCAACGCCGACGTGGTCGCGGGCATCAAGGCCGGTGACGTGCTGTTCGCCGTCGACCAGCAGCAGTACGAGCAGGGCTACCTGCCGATCGTGATGCTGAAGCTGTACCACGACAACGCGAACACCGTCGGCGGTGGCCAGCCCGTGCTGACCGGTCCCGGCTTCGTCGACAAGTCCAATGTGGACAAGGTCGAGGAATACGCCAAGCGCGGCACCCGCTAACCGACGCTGGAAGGGAGGGAGATGTCCGTGGCAGCGCAAGCTCCACCGGCCGCCGACGAGCGGATCAGCAAGCCCGGCCTGCTCGACCGGCTGGTCGTCCGACCGGAGATCGGGTCGCTGCTCGGCGCGGTGCTCGTGTTCCTGTTCTTCTCCATCGTGACCGAGCAGTTCCTGAGCACCGGCGGTGTCGCGACCTGGCTCGACGACGCGTCCACGCTCGGGATCATGGCGGTGGCCGTGTCGCTGCTCATGATCGGCGGGGAGTTCGACCTGTCCGCCGGTGTCATGACCGCGTCCACCGCGCTGGTCACGGCCATCCTCTCCACCCAGCTCGGCTGGAACGTCTGGCTGGCCCTGGTCGTGTCGCTGCTGTTCGCGCTGGGCGTCGGGGCGCTCAACGGGTGGCTGGTGATGCGGACGGGGCTGCCCAGCTTCATCGTGACGCTCGGCTCGTTCCTCGCGTTGCAGGGCCTCAACCTCGGCATCACGCGGCTCGTCACCGGCACCGTGCAGGTGTCCGGGATGCGCACCACCGACGGCTACGCGTCCGCCGGGTTCCTGTTCGCGTCGACGTTCAGCTTCGGCGGCACGTCGTTCTACATCTCCATCGTCTGGTGGATCCTGTTCACGGTCGTCGCCTCGACGATCCTGGTGCGGACCCGCTTCGGCAACTGGATCTTCGCGGTCGGCGGGTCGGCGCTCAGCTCCCGCGCGGTCGGCGTGCCGGTGATGCGGACCAAGATCTTCCTGTTCATGACCACGGCGTTCGCGGCGTGGCTGGTCGGGTCGATCAACATCCTGCGGTTCACCAGCGTGCAGGCCAACCAGGGCATCGGCCTGGAGTTCCAGTTCATCATCGCGGCCGTCATCGGCGGCTGCCTGCTCACCGGCGGCTTCGGCTCCGCGGTGGGCGCGGCCATCGGCGCGCTGATCTTCGGCATGGCGCGCCAGGGCATCGTCTACGCCAACTGGAACAGCGACTGGTTCCAGCTGTTCCTCGGCGTGATGCTGCTGTCGGCGGTGCTGGTCAACAACGCCCTGCGGCGGCGAGCGGAGAGGGTGCGGCGATGACCTCGCTGATCGAGACCACCGAGATCGGCAAGACCTACGGCAGCGTCATCGCGCTGCGGGACGTGTCGACCGTCGTCAACGCGGGCGAGGTCACCTGCGTGCTCGGCGACAACGGCGCGGGCAAGTCCACGCTCATCAAGATCCTCGCGGGCGTGCACCAGCACGACCGGGGCAGCCTCAAGGTCGAGGGCGAGGAGATCAGCTTCACCTCGCCGCGCGAAGCGCTCGACCACGGGATCGCCACGGTCTACCAGGACCTCGCCGTCGTGCCGTTGATGAGCGTGTGGCGCAACTTCTTCCTGGGGTCCGAGCCCACGAAGGGGTTCGGGCCGTTCAAGGTGCTGGACCGCAAGCAGGGCCGCGAGGTCACGAAGAAGGCGCTGTCCGAGATGGGCATCGACCTGCGGGACGTGGAGCAGCCGGTCGGCACGCTGTCCGGCGGTGAACGGCAGTGCGTCGCCATCGCGCGGGCCGTGCACTTCGGCGCGAAGGTGCTGATCCTGGACGAGCCGACCGCCGCGCTCGGCGTGAAGCAGGCCGGGGTGGTGCTGAAGTACGTGGCACGGGCCCGCGACCGCGGCCTCGGCGTCGTGCTGATCACCCACAACCCGCACCACGCGTTCCCGGTCGGCGACCGGTTCCTGCTGCTCAAGCGGGGTCGTTCGCTCGGGTCGTACGACAAGGCCGACATCACCATCGAGGAACTGACCCGGCAGATGGCCGGTGGCGCCGAACTCGACGCGCTGTCGCACGAGCTGCGTGCGGCGGAGAAGGAGGACGTGAGCTGATGGCGGTGGACGTGCTCACGGTCGGTCGTGTCGGTGTCGACCTCTACCCCGAGCAGAGCGGAGTCCCGCTGTCGGCCGTGCGCACGTTCGCCAAGTCGCTCGGCGGCACCGCGACCAACGTCGCGGTGGCCGCCGCCCGGCTCGGGCGGCGCTCGGCGGTGTTGACGAAGGTCGGTCCGGACGGGTTCGGCGACTACGTGCGCGAGGCGCTGGCCGGGTTCGGCGTCTCGCCGGAGTTCGTCGGCACGTCGCCCGACCTCCAGACGCCGGTGGTGTTCTGCGAGCTGAACCCGCCGGAGGACCCGCCGCTGCTGTTCTACCGCTCGCCGATCGCGCCGGACCTCACGCTCGGGGAGCCGGACGTGCCGTGGGACGTCGTCGCGGACGTGCCGCTGCTGTGGGTCACCGGCACGGGGGTGTCGGCGGAGCCCGCGCGGGGAACCCAGCGCAAGATGCTGGAGCACCGCGGCCGCCGGGCGCACACCGTGCTGGACCTCGATTTCCGGCCGATGTTCTGGTCCGATGTGGACAGTGCGCGGCGGGAGATCGGCTGGATGCTGGACCACGTGACCGTGGCGGTGGGCAACCGGACCGAGGTCGAGGTCGCCGTCGGCACCGCCGACCCGGACGAGGCCGCGCGTCGGCTGCTCGACCGCGGCGTGGAACTCGCGCTGGTCAAGAAGGGCGCCGAGGGCGTGCTGGTCGCGACGGCCGAGGGCTCGTGGACCGTGCCGCCGCACCCGGTCGACGTGGTGTGCGGCCTGGGCGCGGGCGACGCGTTCGGCGGGGCGCTGGCGCACGGCCTGCTCTCCGGCTGGGATCCGGTGCGGATCGCCCGCTACGCCAACGTCGCGGGCGCGCTGGTCGCGGGCCGTCTGGCCTGCGCGGACGCCATGCCGGAACCGCACGAGATCGAGGAGCTCCTGTGATCACCGACCAGCAGTGGGCCGAGCTGCTGACCACCAGGGCGACCGACCCCGGCTCGATCCGCCGGGCGTACCAGGCCCGCCGCGGCCCCAAGGGCCTGCTGTCGGAGCGCGGGACGCTGTTCCTGGTCGCGGCCGACCACCCGGCGCGCGGCGCGCTGGGCGTCGGCGGCGACCCGATGGCGATGGCGGACCGGCGGTCGCTGCTGGACCGGCTGCTGATCGCGCTGGCGAACCCGGACGTCGACGGCGTGCTCGGCACCCCGGACGTGATCGAGGACCTGCTCCTGCTCGACGGCCTGCACGAGAAGGTCGTGATCGGCTCGATGAACCGGGGTGGCTTGGCGGGCGCGGACTGGGAGATCGACGACCGGTTCACCGCGTACGACCCGCCCTCGATCGCCACGAACGGGCTCGACGGCGGGAAGATGCTGCTGCGCCTGGTGAACTCCGACGCGGGGACCGCCCCGACGTTGGAGGCGTGCGCGCAGGCCGTGTCCGCGCTGGCTCAGCACGGGCTGATGGCGATGGTCGAACCGCTGCCCTACGACCGCGACGACAGCGGGAAACTGGTGCTGCGCACCGATTCCGCGTCGCTGGCACGGGCGGCCGCGGTCGCCGCGGGCCTCGGCGTCACGTCGGCGTTCACCTGGCTCAAGCTGCCCGCCCCCGCCGACCCGGACACCGCGCTGGGCAGCACGACGCTGCCCACGCTGGTGCTGGGCGGCGTCCCCGGCCCCGATCCCGCCGCCGACCTGGCCTCGTGGGGGCGGTCGCTGCGGCACCCGACCGTGCGCGGGCTGGTCGTCGGTCGCGCCCTGCTCTACCCGCCGGACGGCGACGTGGCGGGCGCGGTGGCCTCCGCCGCGGCCGTGCTGCGCGCCGCTCACCAGGAGGTCACGGCATGAGTTGGCACCGCCCGTTGGGAACCCTGTCCTACGGCGACGACGCGATCCGGCTCGGCCCCGCCGAGGCGGGCTGGACCTACACCGGCCTGCGGGTGCTCCGGCTGGCCCCCGGCGAGAGCCGGGTGGTCGACACCGACGAGTTCGAGGCGTTCGTGCTGCCCCTCGCGGGCGGCTGCGTCGTCGAGGTCGACGGCGAGCGGTTCGAGCTGACCGGCCGCGAGTCGGTGTTCACCCGCGTCACGGACTTCGCCTACGTGCCGAGGGACGCCCGCGTCACGCTGTCGTCCGCCGACGGCGCCGAGGTGGCGCTGCCGATGGCCCGCTGCGAACGACGGCTGGAGCCCAGGTACGGGCCCGCCGAAGACGTGCCGGTCGAGGTGCGGGGCGCGGGCAACGCGACCCGGCAGGTGACGAACTTCGGCGTGCCCGGCGTCTGGGACCACGCGGACAAGCTGGTGGCGTGCGAGCTGATCACACCGGACGGCAACTGGTCGTCCTACCCGCCGCACAAGCACGACGACACCGAGCCGTGCGAGGTCGTGAACGAGGAGGTCTACTACTTCCGGATCGCCGGACGCGACGGGGTGACGCCGTCGCGTGAGGGGTTCGGGCTGCACAAGACCTACACCGGCGACGGCGAGGTGGACGAGGACGTGGCCGTGCGCGACGGGGACGTCTTCCTGATCCCGCGGGGCTACCACGGCCCGTGCGTCGCCGCGCCCGGCTACCCCATGTACTACCTGAACGTCCTGGCCGGACCAGGGGCGGAGCGGTCGCTCGCGTTCTGCGACGACCCCGCCCACACGTGGATCCGGGACAGCTGGGCCGACCAGGAGCTCGACCCGCGCTGCCCGGTGACGAACGCGAAGGGGCGAACGGCATGAAGCTGACCACGGCGCAGGCGCTCGTCCGGTGGCTGCTGGCGCAGCGGACCGAGCTGTTCGACGGGTCCGAGGCCCCGCTGTTCCCCGGCGTGTTCGCGATCTTCGGGCACGGCAACGTGCTCGGGATCGGCACCGCGCTGGAGGAGGTGCGCGACCAGCTCCCGGTGTGGCGCGGGCACAACGAGCAGGGAATGGCGCTGGCCGCCGTCGGCATCGGCAAGGCGACGCACCGGCGGCAGGTCGGCGTGGCCACGTCGTCGATCGGGCCGGGCGCGTTGAACATGGTGACGGCGGCGGGGGTCGCGCACGCGAACCGGCTGCCGCTGCTGCTGTTGCCCGGCGACACGTTCGTCGGCCGCGCGCCGGACCCGGTGCTCCAGCAGGTCGAGCACTTCCACGACCCGACGGCCACGGTGAACGACGCCTTCCGGGCCGTGAGCCGGTACTTCGACCGGATCACCAGGCCCGAGCAGCTGCTGTCGACGTTGCCGCAGGTCGCGCGGGTGCTGACCGACCCGGCCGAGTGCGGGCCGGTGACGCTGGCGCTGCCGCAGGACGTGCAGGCCGAGTCGTACGACTTCCCGGACTCGCTGTTCCACCCCGTGGTGCACCGGCTGCTGCGGCAGCGACCCGACCTCCGGGCGTTGACCGGCGCGGCCGAGCTGATCACCTCCGCGCGCAAGCCGCTGCTGGTGCTCGGCGGCGGGGTCCGGTACTCCGGGGCCGCAGGCCGGGCGCTGCGGTTCGCCGAGCAGCACCGGATCCCGGTCGTGGAGACGACCGCGGGCCGGACGCTCGTCCCGCACGACCACCCGCTCAACGCCGGACCGCTCGGCGTCACCGGCTCCACGTCGGCGAACGTCCTGGCGGCCGAGGCCGACGTGGTGATCGCCGTGGGGACCCGGTTGCAGGACTTCACCACGGCGTCGTGGACGGTGTTCTCCCCCGAAGTCCGGTTGCTGACCCTCAACGCGGCCCGGTTCGACGCGGTGAAGCACGGCGCCCAGGCGCTGGTGGCCGACGCCGACGAGGGGCTGCGCGAGCTGACCGACCTGCTCGGGCAGTGGCAGGGCGACTCGCACTGGGCCGACCAGGCCGCCGTGGAGCGGTGCCGGTGGGACGAGCACATCGACGGGCTGCGCACGCCCGACTCGGAACTGCCGACGTACGCGCAGGTCGTGGGCGTGGTCAACGACCTCAGCACGCCCGAGGACTACGTGATGACCGCGTCCGGCGGCCTGCCCGGCGAGCTGATCGGCGGCTGGCGGGCCATCGGCGAGTCGACGATGGACGTCGAGTACGGGTTCTCCTGCATGGGCTACGAGCTGGCGGGCGCGTGGGGCGCGGCCATCGCCCGACCGTCCGGCATCGTGACGACGCTGGTGGGCGACGGGTCGTACCTGATGCTGAACTCCGAGCTGTACTCCGCCGCGTTCGCCGGGCACGGGTTCGTGGCCGTGGTGTGCGACAACGACGGGTACGCGGTGATCCACCGGTTGCAGACCGGGCAGGGCGGGGCGGGGTTCAACAACCTGTACGCGGACGTGCGGACCGCGCACGCCGCGCCGCCGCGCACGGACTTCGCGGCCCACGCCGCCGCACTGGGCTGCGCGGTGTTCGCCGTCGACGGCCTCGACGACCTGGCCGACGCCTACCGCAAGGCGCGGGAGGCGGCAGTCGGGGAACGGCGGCCCGCGGTCGTCGTGATCCGCACGCACCCGGACGCGTGGACCGAGGCCGGGGCGTGGTGGGAGGTCGGCGTGCCCGCCACCTCGCACCGCCCGGAGATCGACGCCGCCCACGAGCGGATGGTGGAGGACAAGGCGCGCCAGGTCCGGTACCTGGGCTAGAAGGCGGGCGGCGCCGGGGGCAGCACGGCCGCGTCCACCGGCGTGCGCGGCAGGGCCGGGCTGATGGCGCCGAGCACGGCCCTCAGCTCCGGCTCCAGCTCGGGGTGCTCCCACAGCACGGCGTGGATCGAGCCGCGCCACTCCGTGGTGAACTCCGCCCTCGCCTGCGTCCGCCGTTCCAGCGGCACCAGCGCCAGCTCGTCCCGCGACGCCTGGAGCCTGCTCGTCACGAACTCGACCCGGCGCGGCACGCCGGAACCGAGCACTCCCGCGACCTCGGCGCGGACCCCCGCCCACAGGTGGGTGTCCATCGCCTTGATGAGGGCGCCCGCGACCGTGCCCGCCAACAGCCGCAGTCCTTCGTCCGGCATCCGCTTCCTCTCCGCTCGAGTGGGGCCCATCACTTCCGGCCGCGTTCGCGCACCGTGAGGTCCCTGCCCGCCTGGTAGACGGTGGACCCGTGGGTGGCCACCGCGTGCTGGTTGATCGTGCCGGGCCTGCCGGGCGGTTCCGCCTCGGCCACGGGCTCGGCCGCCACGGGCGTCGCGCCCGTGAGGTTCACGGCGTGCACGTCGGCCCCCGCCACCCACATCCAGCCGTGGCCGCTGAAGGTCTTGACGGTGACGTCGACCTTGCGGAAGTCGGTCGGCTCGAACGTGGTGTGGCCCGCCGCGACCAGGGTGTCGTAGAGGTGTTCGGAGAGGATCAGGACCAGGTCCGCGTTCGGGAAGTCGTCGAGCGCCTGGTGGGCCGGGTGGCTGCTGAGGAGGCGGTTGAGCAGGACCGTGTCGCGGCCGGGGAAGCCGTTGGCGCCGTTGACGACCACACCGTGGTGGATGGCCATCCGCATCCGGACCCTGGCCTCCGGGACGCGGTAGCGGTTGAGCGAGTGGAGCTCCGCGGCGAGGGCGCGCACGTAGGTGTCGACCACGGTGCTCTCCGGGCTGTCCGGCGGGAGCACGGCGAACTCCTCGTCGCCCAGCGGTTGCCGGTGCCACGAGGAGCGGTCGAGTCCCGCGGCCGCGCCCGCCCGGTCGAGGCTCTGGACGAGCAGCTCCTGGAGGATGCGCTGGAGCTGGTCGTCGGCCGCCCCGTACTTGCGCAGGTCGCAGGAGACGAGCAGGCTGCGCCGAAAGTCGGCCTGGCTCATGGCGGACTACCTCCGGATCGGGACCTGCTGCGCAGAGTCACTGTGCGGTACGACATCGGACGGAAAACCGCAAAATTGCGGACTGGCGTCAGCAGCTCGCGAATTCGCGCAATCGCTGCAGGTCGGGGACGACCACGTTGCGCCTCAGGTGGCTGACGACGACGCCCGCCTTGCGCAGATCGCTGAACGCCTTCTCGGCGGTTCGCGGCTTCATGCCCGCGATCGACGCCAGTTCGACTTTGGTTAGCGGAATTCCCAACACCCATCCCTCGGTCTCTTCGCGGCCATAGGTCTGCACCAGCTCGTAGACCACTCGCGCGACTCTCTCGGCCGCGGGGTGCGAGAGGAAATCGCGACGTCGTTGATTCGCCCAGCGCAGTCGGTCGTTCGTCATGGCGAACAATTCGACGAACGCGTCGTTGCGCCGGTGCAGAAAGGCCGTGAGTTCCGCGCTGCTGATCATCTTGGCCACGACGTCGCCGCAGGTCACCACCGTGGCGGACCGCGGCTTCTGGTCGAGGGCGGACATCTCGCCCACCAGGTCGCCCGCGACCCGGATGGCCAGCAGGGCGGTGTTCCCGGTCTCGTCCGAGGCCTGGACCTTCACGACGCCGTCCAGCAGGAGGAGCACATGAGTGTCGCTCGCATCCTGCTCGATGACCTCCTTGTCCGCCGGATACCGGACCACGGTCCCGATGTTCAGGAGTTCCTGTCGCGGTGCGTCGCGCAAGCGGCCCAGCAGGCTGTTCGACGGCCACGCGAGATCCTGTGTTGCTGTCGGCAATGGCATTTGGATCCTGGTTACTCGTCGGTACCGGCGGGCGATGTGAAAATCGAATTCATCGTGAGCGCACACTCGTACCTGAGAGTAAGTGTGTGCGGCGGAGACCCCGAACGTGCTGCGGAGAGTACACCCAATTGGACGCATGCCGCAGGCGATACGGCTTATGACGAATTCGATGATCAACTGCGAATGGGAATGGATACCGGACCAGCTGGAATTCCCCTGCTCCCACCTGGTGTGATCCGCCTCCGATCGGGAACAAGACGGCAGACGTGGGACCTTGGAACGAGGGGAGAGACCACGAGGAGAAGGAGTCGTCTTGAGCCCCCTGTTCGACCCACTCACGCTGCGATCGGTGACCTTGCCGAACCGAATCGCGGTGAGTCCGATGTGCCAGTACTCGGCCGAGAACGGCGTGCCGAACGACTGGCACCTGGTCCACCTGGGTTCGCGGGCGGTCGGCGGCGCCGGACTGGTGATCGCCGAGGCCACCGCCGTCCAGGCCAACGGCCGCATCTCGCCCTCCGACACCGGCATCTGGAACGACGAGCAGGTCGCGGCGTGGCGACCCATCACGAAGTTCATCCGCGAGCACGGCGCGGTGGCGGGCCTCCAGCTCGGGCACGCGGGCCGCAAGGCGTCGACCTACTCGCCGTTCGCCGACCAGCACGGCGGCGTGCCGGACGACCAGGGCGGCTGGACGCCCGTCGGCGTGGGCACCGAGCCGTTCACCGCGAGCTACCGGACCCCCGTGGAACTCGACGAGGACGGCATCCAGCAGCTCATCCGGGACTTCGCCGCGGGCGCTCGCCGGGCGTTGGACGCGGGCTTCCAGCTCGTGGAGGTCCACGCGGCCCACGGCTACCTGCTGCACCAGTTCCTGTCGCCGCTCACGAACAAGCGCACCGACGGGTACGGCGGGAGCTTCGAGGGGCGCACCCGCCTGGCCGTCGAGGTGACGGCCGCGGTCCGCGCCGAAGTGGGAGAGGACGTGCCCGTGCTCGTCCGCATCTCGGCGACCGACTGGGTCGACGGAGGGTGGGACGAGCAGGACAGCGTCCGGCTCTCGCGCGCGCTCGCCGACGTCGGCGCAGACCTCGTGGACGCGTCGACCGGCGGCTTGGTGCCGGACGCCAAGATCACCTCGGGGCCCGGTTACCAGGTGCCGTTCGCCGACGCGGTTCGGAAGAAGGCCGAAGTACCCACCGGGGCCGTCGGACTCATCACCGACGCCCGGCAGGCTGAAACGATCCTCACCGACGGGTCGGCGGACATCGTTCTGCTCGCGCGCGAACTACTCCGCGACCCGTACTGGCCGTTGCACGCAGCGGTCCAGCTCGGAGCGGAGGTGAGGGCGCCCCAGCAGTACGCCAGGGCGTTCTAGAAGGTCCCGAGACTTCAAGGGTTGAGCTGCTTGTGGCAGCTCAACCCTTGAGAGTCCCAGGTTGATTCAGCGACGGTAGTCGTCGTATCCGTCTTCCGACGGATCGTCTGGTCGCTCGTCGCTGAAGTGTCCATTCGCGGACTCGCCGCTGGACAGCTCGCGTTGCAAGGCGTCAAAGTCGGTGGAATGGGAGCTGTACTTAAGCTCTCGGGCCACCTTCGTCTGCTTGGCCTTCGCTCGGCCGCGCCCCATGGCTCGACCCCCTCAGACAGGGACGGGGGCGGCCGGGGGAACGGCGGCCCCACTCGTCTCGACAACTAGTTCCTGGTAACTACCGTACCGTGTCGATGGGGTTCCTCGCGACGCGGTAGGCCCTGGGAGTTGTGAGACGCACCGCCCAATCTCCTCAGAGGGCCCTCATGGCAGGATTCACACGTGCCTCGACCGTTCGTCGCCTACCTCCGGGTGTACGAGCCGCTGTCGGCGCTCGAACCCCCGTTGGCTGATCAGGTGCGTCGCGCGCTCGAAAAGGGCTCGCTGGGCAGAGCCGACGTCGGCGACCGGGAACGCGAACTGTGGTTGCGGTCACAGCTGGCCTCGCCGCCCAGATTGCTGCCAGGAGACCGCTCGGACGGGCGTGGCGCGGTCGAGAACGCCCCCTTCGACGTGATGACCATCAGCCCGGCCGAGGTCCCCACGAGCGACGCCGCCCGCGTGGGCCCTGGACCGCTGGTCTGCCCCCTGGACCTGCGGGCCCGGTCCGCGGCCGGTCTGATCGGCTTCCTGGCCACCTCGACCGGCCCGCTGCGCGACGAGGCGCTGAGCAGGCCGTCGGACGAGGCCCGCTCCCGCGCCGCCTCCGTGATGGCCGAGCTGAACGCGGGCGCGGTCCACGTCGTGTCCACCACCTGGACCGTCCCGCTGCCCTGGTTCGCCCTGGTCGACCCGGACACGCGCCGCATCGTCCTGGCCCCGCAGAACGACCCGGCCCGCCAGCTGTCGTGGCGCGTGGCCATGGCCGACGCCCGCAGGCGCGTGGCGCGGGCGCACACGATCGTGAAGCGCTCGATCGGCGAGAACGGCCCGGCCAGGGTCCTGGCCGACACCGGCCGCTGGCTGGAGAACTTCCACCCGCACTCCGCCGTCGAACTCGACTACGGCGGCCTGGTCCAGCTCGTCGAGGACAAGGACCTGCTGGAGGACACCTCGGCCCAGGACGTGAACGCGATCATCGACGCCCTGGAGTCGGGCGACTCGGAAGAGGTCGCGCTCCGCTACGAGTCCCTCCGCGAGTTCTGGTCCGAACTGGGCCTCCGCGAACGCCACGGCTGACTGCTACTGCTTCACCCGAACGGGCGTGCTCGGGTACCCCAGGGCGCTCTCCCGGAGCAGCATCCGAGCGGCGACGGCGGCCACCGCCGCCAGCAGGAGGGCCGCGGGCCACGACACCGAGACGGCCACCCAGCCCGCGAGCGCGGGGGTGATCGTCGCGCTCAGGTAGTTGGCCGAGTTCTGCATGCCCAGTGCGGTCCCGCTGCTGCCCTCGGGAGCCATCTCGGCGGCGGCGGTCACCGCGAGCCCGTTCCAGCACACGGCCAGGGCGGTGGTCGGCACCAGCACGACGGCCAACAGCCAGACCGGCGCTTCCACCAGCACCGCGGACAGCACGAACCCCACCGCCACGACCACCGTGATGACCCGCAGAGGCCCCACCCGACTGCGCACGGCGTCCGACCACACCCCGGCCCCCAGTCGTCCCGCACCACCCAGCACCTGGGCGACCGCGAACAGCCCTGAAGCGGCCCCGACAGCCAGCCCGCGGTGTTCGTGGAGCAGTTCCACCATCAACGCGGCGGCGGTGAACTGCGGGACCACCAACAACCCGCTGGCGACACTGAGCCGGATCAACCGCCGATCCCGCAGCACCACACCCTGGCTGCGGGTAGCGCGAACAGCACCAGCCGGTTCCCGAATGAACACGGCAATGGCCAACGCCACGATTCCGGTGAACGCGCTCAACACCAAGAACGCCGCCGGAACCCCCGCGTTCGCCGCCACCACCGGCAACACGACAGCGGCCAACGCCGCCCCCAACGGCGTGGCGGTCTGCCGAATCCCCATCGCCAACCCACGCCGGTCAGCGGTGAACCAACTCATCACCGCCCGCCCACTGGCGGCGTTGACGCTCGCCCCGAAAACCCCAGCGCCGAACAACGCGAGACCGGCCACCACGACGTGTCCGCCCGCGGCCAGAGCGAGGCAAGCGGCAGCGCCCACCCCGCCGACGGTCATCACCACCCGCTCACCCCGTCGATCGGCGAGCGCGCCCCAGCTGACCAACGTGAGCATGGTCCCCAGGTTCACCGCCCCCAGCAGCAACCCGACCTGCGGCAACGAGAGGTGGAAGAACTCCCGCAACTGCGGCGTCAGCGCGGGCAGGCCGAGGAACACCGCCGCGTTGGTCCCCTGTGCGACCGCCCCGACCCCGAGAACCACCCACCGATACCGACCCGCCATACCTGCACGCTAGGCCCGCTGCTCAACATCCGGGAAGAAAATTCCACAGGATGGGAAGGGGTGAGGTGTGGGCATGAGGCCGGAGAAATGGGTGAAGGAATAGGCGGAGCCAATGGGCGAGATGTAGGCAGGAAATGGCGGCTGGGAATTCCGAGGGGCCGGATGATCGCGCACCCGCCGCCCCTGGAAGAACATCTCAGCGCTACCGGCGGGAAACACCCGCCGGACCATCCACCCAGAGCATGCACGGTTAGTGCAAATGCACGTGCAACACCAAAAAAGCCGCCCGGCACGCCCCGTGGGGCACGTCGAAGCGGCGTTGTCCGCCGTGCCCGCGCGTGGTGCCGGGCGGTCGGTTCAGTCCTTGACCCGGTTGTTCGGTCGGCCTCGCTCGTCCGCCAGCAGGTCGTCCACCGAGGCGCTCCCGCTCTGGTAGCGGCCCGCGATCTCGGCGTTCAGCTGGTCCATCACGACCTGCACCTGTCGACGGCGCTGGGAAACCGAGGCTTCCTCGCCGATGAACGTGCGCAGGGTGAGGTCCAGCTTCTCGTCGGAGAGCGTGCTCACGTCCGAGAGGTCGACGTCCGAGACCAAGGCCTCGACGTGCCGCTGGTGGGCGTCCGCCCGTGACGGCTCGTGGGTCTGGTACCGGCCGAGACCGGTGGACGGGCCCACGGCGTTGGACGCGAGGATCGTTGCCAGTTGGTCGACGACGGAGGACCCGCCGTCGGTCCGGCGCAGTTTTTCCGCGCGCACGATGTCGATCCGCGCGTGCAGCAGTCGTCGCAGGTAGGAGAGGTCTGTTTCCTCTTGGGCCGCTTCGTCGCGCAACGCGCGCACGTCGGCGAGAGGGCGCTGCTCGACGCCCTCTGCGTAGTCAGGGGCGAGCACCCGGTCGATACGGCGGCGTCCGCCAGGACGCACCTCGATCACGTACTCATCCTGAGGTAGATCCTGCTCAGCCGCCAACACGAACCTGCTTCCAAAGTGGTGTCAAACCTGTACCGGACTGTGCACACCGAGTAGTTCCCGTGCTTCGGCCACCGCCAGCGGCGGCCGTTGAGCGATCTTCGCCAGGCCCGCGGCGCGCGCCACGAGCTGGACGTCGTCCCGGACCGGCTGGCCGTCGGCGTAGTCGGCGGTGTCGGCGGTGCCCACCCGGAGGTGGCCGCCGGTCGCCAACGCCGCCAGCATCACCGGCAACGTCGTCCCGTCCAGCCCGGCCGCGGAGAAGGTCGCGCCGTCCGGGAGCCGACGCACCGCGTCGACCACAGTCACCGCATCGCCCGGCGACCCTCCGGGGTTACCCAGCACGAGCCCGACGTGAACACGATCGGCGACCGGGAGCCCGTGCTCGTCCAGCAGTCGCCGCAGCACGGCGACCAGCGCGAGGTCGGTGATCTCGAACGAGGGGGCGATCCGGAGGTCCCGCAACGCCGTGTGGAGCCGCACGAGCGCCTCCCAGTCGCCGTCCAGCGGAACCGCGGCCGAGTCCGGTGCCACGTCGAGAGCACCGGTCACGTCCGCCAACCGGACCAGCAGCCCGGTCTGTTCGCGCAGCCCGACGACAGCGTCGCGCAACCACGCCACCGGACCCGCGGGCACCAGCACCACGGAGACGCCGACCCGCTCGCAGCTCACCGCGGCCGCCACCAGGTCGTCGACCGAGCCCGTCGCGCGAGGCGCGACGGTGAGCAGCGTGCCGGGGTAGCCGGAGCGGGGCATGCGGAAATACTGGCACAGGTCCGGTCGGGAACGACCGGTGCCGCACGCCTGGAGTCCACCGAACGGCCGCACACCGACCCGGTACCGGTTCCGACGGCCGTACGAGCCCCGCCGAAGCCCGAACCGAGCTTGGCCCAAGCCAGCCCGACGTGGGCCCCGCCGTAGCCCAAGTACCCAGCCGGGCCCGGCCGAAGTCCCGGTCCGGCCCGAGCAGACCTTGCCGCGTCCCTACCGGCCCAGGTTCCTGGCTGCTTCCCGGCCCAGTGCCGGGGTGTCCGGCGGGATCGAGTCGGGGTCGATCGCGCCTTGCACGATCCGGTCGTCGACCCCGAGCATCAGTTCGGCGTCCACCGGCACCGAGCGTTTGACCAGCGCCAACGCCACCGTGCCCAGTTCGTGGTGCAGTGCGACGCTGCCCACGCGGCCGACCACGCGGTCGCCCAGCAGCACCGGGTCGCCGGTTTCCGGTTGGACCTCGCGGGAGCCGTCCAGGTGGAGCAGGAGCATCCGGCGTGGCGGGCGGCCGACGTTGTGCACCTTCGACACGGTCTCCTGGCCGCGGTAGCACCCCTTGTCCAGGTGCACGGCCGAGCCGATCCAGTTGACCTCGTGCGGGATGGTCTTCTCGTCGGTGTCGATGCCGAGCCGGGGGCGCAGGGCCTCGACGCGCAGCGCCTCGAACGCCCACGTGCCCGCGGGTCGGGCGCCGCCGTCGGTCAGGCGGCCCCACCAGGTCACCAGGTCGGCGCGCGGCACGACCAGGTCAACGGCGTCGTGGCCGGGCCACGTCATGCGGCGTGCGAACCCGCCGCCGGGCAGCGCCAGCACCTGGTCCGGCTTGCCGGGCACGGGCAGGTCCAGCTTCGCCAGCAGGTCCGCCACCTCCGGCCCCACCAGGGACAGCACGGCCAGTTCGGCGGTCGCGTCGCGCGGCTCCACCTTCGACCAGAACCGCATCGAGTCCAGGTACTTCAGCAGCGGTTCGAGGGTCCGCGCCTCCATGTCGAGGTACACCGTGCCGTCGACGTTCGCGACGACGGCGTGGTGCTCGACCCGGCCCTGCACGTCCAGCACCAGCGCCTCGGTGCCGCGGCCCTCGGCGAGGGCCGCGAAGTGCTGGCTGGTCAACGAGTGCAGCCAGGTCAGGCGGTCGTCGCCGGGCACGGCGAGCACACCGCGGTGCGAGCGGTCGAACACCGCGACCGAGCGCGCCGCCGACCGCTGCTCGGCGAACGGGTCGCCGAAGTGCCACGGCACCCCTTGGTCGGGGGCGCCGTCGAACGGCGCGACGGCGCCAGGTGCGGTGAGCAGCGGTGAGTTCACTCGGTCTCCAGTTCCAGGCAGTCCCGACACGTGCCGGACAGCGCGAGGTGGCTTGCGTCAAGTTCGAACCCGTACGCCTCGCCCAGTGTTCCGGCCAGCCCTTCGAGCAGGTCGCACGGGATCTCGTCCATCCGCCCGCAGCGGTGGCAGACGAGGTGCACGTGCTCGTGGTCGTCGGCCGAGTAGGTCGGGGCCCCGTGGCCGAGGTGGGTGTGCCGGACCAGGCCGAGCTTGTCCAGCAGGTCGAGGGTCCGGTAGATCGTCGTGATGTTCACCGTCGACGCGGTGGCCTGCACGCGGGTGCAGATCTGCTCCGGTGTGGCGTGCTCCAGTTCGCGCACCGCGTCGAGCACGAGTTGTCGCTGGGGGGTCATGCGCATTCCGCGCTCGTGCAACGTCTTGCGCAACGCCTGCCTGCCACTTGCGGTCTCCACCGTGCCGATGGTAGGCCGTGAGTAGGCTGCCCGTATGCGCGTGCTGGCACTTCTCGACGGAACGTTGGCCGACCCCGATGCCCCGCTCGTGCGGGTGGACGACCTCGGCCTGATGCGCGGCGACGGGATCTTCGAAACGGTCCTGGTCGTCGACGGAAAGCCGCGGGAGATGGACCCGCACCTCGACCGGCTGGCCCGGTCCGCGGCGATGCTGGACCTCCCCGAACCCGACCGCGCGGCCTTCGAGCGGGCCGCCACCCTGGTGCTGGACAACTGGTCCGGCGGCCAGGAGATGGCCCTCAAGCTCGTCTACACCCGCGGCGTCGAGGGCGGTGACGGCACGCCCACCGGTTTCGCGCTGGGCATGGCGATCGGCGCGAAGGTCCTCGCGCAGCGCGCGGGCGGCCTGTCGGCGGTGACGCTGGACCGCGGCATCGAGCCCGGTCTGGCCGAGCGCGCCCCGTGGCTGCTGCTGGGCGCGAAGTCCTTGTCGTACGCGGTGAACATGGCGGCGCTGCGGGAAGCCGAACGCCGCGGCGCGGAGGAGGTCGTGTTCACCACGTCCTCCGGCAGCGTCCTGGAGGGTCCGACGTCGACCCTCCTCACGGTCAACGGCCGCACCATCACCACCCCGCCCGCCACCCTCGGCATCCTCCCCGGCACCACGCAGGCCGCCCTGTTCCGCGCCGCGAAGCGCGAGGGCTGGACGGTCGTGGTCGAGCCGATCCCCGTGGCCGACCTGCACTCGGCCGACGGCGTGTTCCTGGTGTCGAGCGTCCGCAAGATCACCCGCGTGCACACGCTGGACGGCAAGCCCCTCGCCGACTCGACCGCGATCCACGCCGAGCTGGCCGACCTGTACGAGTCCGAGTACTGACCGGTCGGGGCGGCGGTCCGCCGCCGCCCCACCAGAGCTGATCCGACCGAACCGGCCTGACCGGGCTCGTCGCCGTGCTACTCCTGGGTGATCAAGCACCCGACGGTGGTGCTCCGGCACGGCGAGGTGGGCGAGCTGTCCTCCGGTTTGCGGGCGTTGGCCCGGTTCGTCGCGGTCGTCGCGGCCGTCGTCACCTACGTCGCGTTGCACTTCGCCATCACCGCGGGCACGGACCTGCGGGATCGCGCCGCCTTCCACGACGCCCCCGAGCAGTACGCGGCGTTCCTCGCCGCGGTCGACCGGCTGCCGTCGTCGATCGGCGAGGTCCGCGCGGTGGCCGCGTGGTTCGAGGAGAACGCCCCGTCCGGGAGCCAGAGCCGACCGTCGATCTGGCTCGGCGCGAGTCTCGCCGAGGACGGCAGCGCGAACGTCCTGAAGGTGGTCGACGACGTCCCGGCGGAGATCGACCGGGACCGAGCGGCGCTGGACGCGGCCTTCGACGCGTCCGCCGAGGCCGCGCGGCCGTGGCTGGAGGTGTCCGCCGCGCTGCTCGTCCTCGTGCTGCTGTTCCGGTACCGCCGTCGGACGGCCAACGCCGAGGTCGTGGAGCTGGTCAGCCGGTTCGTCCCGCACCGGCCCCGGTGGCGGCGGCCGGTGTTCCTGGTGGTCAGCGGCGTGGGCTACCTGCTGATGGTGTCGGGGTTCTTCTCGTTCGTGACGGCGACCCGCGCCAAGGGCATCCCCTGGTCGGTGCGGGGGTTCATGCTGCTCGGCTGCCTGGTCGCGCTGGTGATCGCCTACTTCGTGCTCCGCTACTCCCGGCCGCGGTCGGCGCGCGGCGCGGTGCAGGCGTTGCGGGCGGACGGGCGCACGCCCGTGCTGTACCTGCGGAGCTTCGGCGACGACGCCACCGCGGCCGAGGTCGACGAGATGCCCGGAGCCCTGTCGACCGCTCTGCTCAGCGTGTCCACGCGGGAGGAGCAGCTCGTCGAGGCCTTGGGCGCGTTCGGCCCGGTCATCGCGGTCGGTCGACCCCGTGAGCCACTGCCGCACCTCGGGGCCGCCCGGTTCTACCTGCCGTTCCACGACTGGCAGCCGGGTGTCCTGCGGCTGATGGAGCTGTGCCAGGTGATCGTCCTGCGGCTGGGCGAGGGCGACGGGCTGTGGTGGGAGGTCGACCAGGCGAGCTCCACCCAGCCCGCGGGCAAGCTCGTGCTGCTGGTGCCCGGCGAGCGGGACGGCCTCGGCGAGCGGCTCGACGAGCACCTGCCGAAGCCGACCGGCCTGGACGGGGTGGTGACCGGGACCGGGCTGTGGACGGCCGCCGTCATCGCCTTCGCCCCCGACTGGACGCCACGGGTCGTGCCCGTGCCGCCGGTGCCCGGTCAGCGCGCCCCGCAGGGATCGGCCGCCCACCACGTGGCCCGCGCGGTGCAGGAGGCCCTGCGCTCGGTCGGCGTCCACAAGCGGGCGATGGCCCTGCGGGTCAACAGCGGCCTGCTGCTGACGATGGCCAAGGTCCTGCTGCTGATCCCGGTGGCGGCGCTGGTCGTGCGCTTCCTGCGGCTCGTCGGGCTCTGGTAGGGCGGGGACCGCCCCGGAAGGGACGGCCCCCGCGAGGGAGGACTACCGCAGTCCGGCGTCGACCGCGCTCATCAACGTCCCGGTGTCACCGGACATCTCCCAGAACATCGCGCCGAGCAGGCCCTTGCTCTTGATCCACGCGGTCTTCTTGCCGATCGACCACGTGTCGTCGAACGTCCACCACTGGCCGCCCGCGCCCGTGTAGCAGTAGGTCGCCACGGCCACCTCGTCGTGCTGGGCCGGGCAGTTCGGGACGCTGGCGAGCAGGTTCGCGTACCCGCGCGTCCCGGCCTCCTCGGCGAACTGCCCCGGAGCCGCGCCGGTGGCCGTCTGCCACACGCCCTTCTTGCCGCCGTCGGCCACGCCCTGCCAGCCGCGGCCGTAGAACGCGAGCCCGAGCGTGATCTTGCGCGGCGGCACCCCGGCGGTGAGGTACGCGTTCACCGTGGACTCCACGCTGAACTTCGTCGCGTACGGGTCGGCCGGGTCCGGGTACAGGTTGCCCTGGTGTCCGGTGCGGTTCGGCTCCCACGAGTTGTCGCTGCCCGAGCCGTGGAAGTCGTAGCCCTGGACGTTGAAGATGTCCATGGACTTGGCGACCTCGGCCACGTCCCAGCCCGCCGCGATCTTCGCCGGGTCGGCCGGGGTGAACGCGGTGATCTGGTAGCGCTTGCCCGTGGTGGTGGACAGCGCGTCGAGCTGCTTGCGGAACTCGGCGATCAGCAGGGTGTTGTTCGCCTTGTCGTTCGGGCCGATGTGGTTGCCCGCGTGGCCCTCCGAGCCGGGCCACTCCCAGTCGAGGTCGATGCCGTCGAAGATGCCCGCCGCGCTGCCGGGGCCGCCCGCGCCGCCGTACACCGGCAGGTTGCCCTTGATGTAGGTGTCGAGGCAGGACGCGACGAACTTCTTCCGCGAGGCGTCCGTGGCCGCCACGTCGGAGAAGTACTTCGAGTACGTCCACCCGCCGAGCGAGATCAGCACCTTCAGGTTCGGGTACTTCGCCTTGAGCTTGCGGAGCTGGTTGTAGTTGCCGCGCAACGCCTCGAAGCCCGTGTCCGCCACGCCGTCGACCGACTGGGACGCCGCGTACGGCTTGCTGTAGTCGGCCTCGGCGTCACCCGCGCCGTCACCCTGGCTCGGGTCCTGCGGGTTGGCCGTGGTGCCCCTGGTGACGCCCTGGAGGCAGGTCAGGTTGACCGGGTCGATGTTGCCGAACGCGTAGTTCAGGTGCGTCATCTTCGCCGCGGAACCGTTGGTGTCCAGGTTCTTCACGAAGAACTGGCGGCCGTAGATGCCCCACTGCACGAAGTACCCGACCCTGGCGTAGCCGCTGCCGATGACGTCGGCCGTGGACACCTGGAGCCCCGCGGTGAACGCGGACACGTTGTCGTACAGGTCGCGGGCCCGGACGGTGAACGTGTAGGCCGTGGACGGCGACAGGCCGGTGACCACGGCGGACGTGCCCGGCACGGTGGAGTTCAGCACCCCGCCGACGAAGACGTCGTACCCGGCGACACCGCGGTTGTCGATCGACGCGGTCCACGCCAGCGAGACGCTCGCCGAGTCGACGGCCGTGCTGCGCAGTCCGGTCGGCACGGTCGGCGCCTGCGTGTCGTCGCTCGGGTTGTTGGTCGTCACGGAGAGGGCGTTGCTCGCCGCGCTCCGGTTCCCCTTGCTGTCCTTGGCCTTCACCGTGAACGAGTACGCGGTGTTCGGGTTGAGACCGGTCACGGTCGCGCTGGTGCCGGTGACCGTCGTGAACAGGGAAGTGCCCTGGTAGACCTCGTACCCGGCCAGCGGCAGCGTTCCCTGGGTCGCGGCGTCCCACGCGAGGGACACCGTCCTGGTCGTCTTGACCGGCGACCGCAGGTTCGCGGGCGCGCCGGGTGGGGTGTCCGCGCCGCCGTCGCAGCGGACGTCGTTGACGCGGCAGCTCGTCGGCTCGACCGCGGAGCTGAGGGTGAACGTCGGGCTGTACGGCTCGGTCGAGCCGCGAACCGCCACGCTCTTGTTGTAGTACAAGGGGACCAGCGTGACGATCCGGCCGTTCTGGGTGATCGTCGAGTGCTGCGCGCCGCTCGCCGTGACGCCCGCGGGCAGCTCGAACACGATCGACCACGAGGTCAGCACCGCGTCGGTGTTGTTGTTGACCACGTACTTGCCCGTGGTGCCGCTCAACGAGAACGACGCCGTCACCGGCGCGGCCGGGGGCGGCGGCTCACCGGTGCCGTCGCAGTTCGCGCCGTTGATCGTGCACGTCGTGGGGTCGGCGGCCGAGCTGAGCGTGAACGTCGGGCTGTAGGGCTCGGTGTTCTTCCCCGCGCCGACGGTGTTGATGTAGTACGCGGGCGTGAGCGTGACCTTCGTGCCGGTCTGCGTCGTCGTGGCGTTCTGCGCGCCGCTGACGGTGACCCCGGAGGGCAGGTCGAACTTGATCGACCAGCCGGTGATGGCCGTGGTGGACGAGTTGGCGACGACGATCTTCGCCTGGGTTCCGGTTCGGGTGAAGGTGGCGGTGAGTCCGGCGGCTGCCTGTGCCGGTGGGGCGAGGACGGTCGCGGCGGTGGCTAGCGCCACCAGCGCGATGACGAGACGACGCATGGGGTGTGCTCCTCGACATCCGAGAACCACGGCGGCCCGTCCCTGAACGTAGGTGACCTGGGTCACCGGAACAATGGGTCTAGACCAAGTTAGTCCTGAGGGCGGAACTCCAGCCGGACGCCTGGTCTTGCCTGGGCCAGCAGTGGGAGCGCTTCCTCGGGGACGACGCCGATCACCGGGTAGCCGCCGGTCGTCGGGTGGTCGGCGAGGAACACGACCGGCTGGCCGTCCGCGGGCACCTGCACGCCGCCGGTCGGGATGCCCTCGCTCGGCAGCTCCTGGCCCTGGAAGGCCTCCGCGCGCGTCAGCGCCGTTCCGTGGAGCCGCATCCCGACCCGGTTGCTCTTCTCGGACACCGTCCAGCTCCCGGAGCGCAGTTGGGTGGCCGGGGTGGTGAACCACTCGTCGCGCGGGCCGAGGAGGACGGGGATGACCAGTTCGGCGGGGACGTGGGTCGGGGTCAGGACGTCCGCGCCGGTGGCCGGGGCGGTGATCCGGCCCAGGGGGAGGGTGTCGCCGGGCTGCACCGGGGCCGGGCCGATGCCGGAGAGGAGGTCGGTGGAGCGGCTGCCCAGTTCGGCCGTCACGGCGAAGCCGCCGGACGCGGCGAGGTAGGACCGGAGGCCTTGCTCGGGAGTGCCGAGTTCCAGCACGTCGCCGTGGGCCAGGTGCACCGGCGCGTGCGAGCCGACCGCGCATCCGTTGCGGCGCACCGGAACGCGCGGGCCGGTCACGACGACCGTGCACGACGACTCGGCCCGGACGGCGAGCCCGCCGAGGAGGACTTCCAGGCAGGCGGCGGATTCGGGGTTGCCCGCCAGCCGGTTCGCCAGGCGGAGGGCGGGGGTGTCCAGTGCTCCGGACGGGGGGACGCCGAGGTGGGCGTAGCCCGGTCGGCCCAGGTCTTGGACGAGGGTTTGCGGGCCGGTGCGCAGGACGGTGAGGTGTCTTCTCATCCGGCCACCTCGAAGCGGACGCGGTCGCCGGGGGCGAGCAGGGCGGGTTCGTCGCGGCGGGGGTCGAACAAGGTCGTGTCGGTGCGGCCGAGCAGGCGCCAGCCGCCGGGGGTGGCGCGGGGGTAGGCGGCGGTGAACTCGCCCGCGATGGCCACCGAGCCCGCGGGGACCTTGGTGCGGGGGCTGTCGAGCCTGGGCTGGCGCAGGGGTTCCGGGAGGCCGACGAGGTAGCCGAAGCCGGGGGCGAAACCGCAGAACGCCACCTCGTACTCGGTCCCGGAGTGCAGGTCGACGACCTCGGCTTCGGTGAGGCCCGCGGTTTCGGCCACCAGGGCGAGGTCCGGGCCGTCGTAGTGGACGGGGATGCGGATGTCGCGGGACTCGGTTTTTGTTGGGTGGGCGAGGTCGACGGTGTCGAGGACGCGGCGGACCGGGGTGAGGTCTGTTCCGGGGTGGACGGAGATCAGGACCGTGCGGGCCGCTGGGACCAGCTCCAGGAGGTTCGGGAGGTCGGCCGCGTGGAGGGCGGCGCGGACGGCCGCGACCTCGCTCAGCGAGTCGACCTCGACCAGCACGGCGTCCCGGCCGCATCTCCGCAGGTGCATGGAGGCATCTTACGGGTGGTGAGGATTGTTGAACAATCCTTGGCGGGGTGGTGTTGGACGTTCTGGTTCGAGAGTCCCCTCGGTAGGGGCTGAAGTGGGTGGGGTTCGCTCCCGGACCATGGGGCGGGTCGGCGTTTTCTGTCGGTGGTTCCGTCGGAGGTTCCGGGGGTGGCCGATTTGACTTGGGGACCCCTCATTTTGGCCTTGATCGGGCCAAAAGGCAGTGCCCCAAAGCTCTGCCCGATCTCCAATTTTAAGGCCAAAATCCCCAAGTAAAATCGGCCGCTGCGCGGTGGGGCGCGTGCGGCTGGGCAGTCAATCGGCAGGTCAGTGGTAGTGGGTGGTGGGTTTTTGCCCCTCCTGTCGGTGGTGAGGTTAGTCGTGTCAACTCTGGTTGACAAGTGGGAAAGGTGGTCCTAGCGTTTGGTGAATGGTTGAGCGAGGTGATGTTGTGATTGATGTTGATGGTTTGCGGATGCGGTATGGGGTTGTTGATGTTCTGGTTGATGTGACGTTCCAGGTTTGTCGTGGGGAGGTGTTGGCGTTGTTGGGGCCCAACGGGGCTGGGAAGAGCACCACGATCGAGGTGTTGGAGGGGTTTCGGGGGCGGTCTGCCGGGCGGGTCTCGGTGTTGGGGGTTGATCCGGCTCTTGCCGGTTCGGCTTGGCGGGGGCGGGTTGGGGTGGTGTTGCAGTCCTGGCGTGATCACGGGAAGTGGCGGGTGCGGGAGTTGTTGGCGTACCTCGGGTCCTGCTACGCCTCGCCGTGGGATGTCGACTCGCTGGTGGCCGCTGTCGGGCTTGAGGCGCAGGCCGGGCAGAAGATCCGCACTCTGTCCGGTGGGCAGCGGCGGCGGTTGGACGTGGCCATCGGGGTCGTGGGGCGGCCGGAGTTGTTGTTCCTGGACGAGCCGACCGTCGGGTTCGATCCGGAGGCTCGGCGGGAGTTCCACGAGCTGGTGCGGGGGCTTGAGGGGACGACCGTGCTGCTGACCACGCACGACCTGCACGAGGCCGAGGCGTTGGCCGATCGGATCGTCGTGCTGGACCGGGGGCGGGTCATCGCCGACGGCACGGCCGCCGAGTTGGCTCGGGTGATCGTCGGGGAGGACGAGGTGCGGTGGACGGTCGGGGGGCAGCGGCACGTCGAGGCCACCGCCGACTCGACCCGGTTCGCCTTCGACCTGTTCCGGCGGTTCGGCGACGAGGTGTCCGAGCTGGAGGTTCGGCGGACGTCGTTGGAGGACACGTACCTCGCGCTCGTGCGCCAGGCCGAGGAGGTGGCCTGATGAACGGGGTCGCACTGCGGGCGGGGTGGCGGCGTGGCGTGGTCGAGCTGCGGCAGTCGTTCACCAACGGGGCTGACCTGTGGGGGCACTTCTTCTGGCCGTTGTTGATGGTCGGTGTGACGTTATACCTGCGGGACAAGGATTTCGGTGGGTTTCGGCTCGGGGCGCTCGTCCTGCCGAGCGTCCTGGGCATGAACGCGTCGATGGCGATGGTCAGCATGAGCCAGCAGCTCACCGCCGATCGGGAGGACGGGACGCTGCTGCGGGCCAAGGCCACGCCGCACGGGGTTCCCGCCTACCTGCTGGGCAAGATCGTCTCGGTGTCGGGCGGGCTGGTCGTCGAGCTGACGATCTTCCTGGTCCCGGCCGCGGTGCTGGTGCCGGGGCTGGCGATCGGGGCGGGCTCGTGGCCGACGCTGGTGTGGGTGTTGGGGCTCGGGCTGGCCGCCGCGCTGCCGTTGGGCGCGGTGCTCGGGTCGGTGTTCACCAGCTCGCGCAGTCAAGGGCTGCTCACGCTGCCGATCCTCGGGCTGATCGGCATCTCCGGGATCTTCTACCCGGTCACCGCGCTACCGGAGTGGGTGCAGGGGCTCGCGCAGGTGTTCCCGGTGTACTGGGTGGGGTTGGGGACGCGGTCCGCGCTGCTGCCGGACGGGTCGGTCGTCGTGGAGATCGGCGAGTCGTGGCGGCACCTGGAGACCGCCGGTGTGCTGGCCGCGTGGGCGGTCGTCGGACTGCTCGTGGCCCCGGTCGTGTTGAGGCGGATGGCACGGCGGGAATCCGGGTCGAGCGTCGCCGAACGGCGGGAGAGGGCGATGCGCCGAGTCGGCTGAATCGCCCACGGCGGCCGTGCTCGGCCTGCTGTACTCGGGTGGTGGAGATGGAGCTGGCCTACGACAACCTGGGCAGTCGGCTGCGGCGGATCGGGCCGGTCGAGCTGACCTACGGCACGCTGGGCATCCGGCCCCAGACGGTCGGGTCCTGGGAGCTGGAGTACGACCGGTTGGGCACCCGGCTCCGGTCGGTGGGCGGGGTGGCGGTCGAGTACGGGGCGTTGGGCGGGAACTGCCAGGCCCTCGGGGTGTGGCAGCTGGAGTACGACTTCCTCAGCGACCACCCGCACCAGATCGGGCCGTACGACCTCACCTACGACCACCTGGGCTCGCGATTGCGGACGGTGGGGCGGGTGGAACTCGACTACGGGCTGCTCGGCACCCGTCCCACCGCGGTGCGGTACCCCGGTGGGACGCTGCCGGACGACGACCTGCTCGCCCTCTACCTCGCCTTGTACCTACAGGAGGAGAGGCTGAGGGGGTGACTAGCCCGCGTACCGGGTGAGGTGCGCGGACGTGTGCGGCTGGAGCGGGTAGCCGACCATGGCCCGCTCCTCCACGTACGCGAGGTCGCCGTTGTTGACCACGCCGTACAGGCGCTGGGCCGCCGTGACGTCCTTCGCGGTGGAGGTGCGCACGACCGCGTCAGTGGAGAACTCCCACGACGTCTGGTTGCGCGGCTTGCCGTAGTACAGCTCCATGATGCCGGTGTTGTGCGTGAGGAGGACCTCGATGGTGTCGTCCTCCTGCGGACGCCAGAACCCGGTCTCGCGCGCGGCGGGACGGATCACGTCACCGGCCTCCGACAGCAGCCACGACCGCGCCTCGTAGAACAGGAACGGCCTGCCGTCGTGGGCGAACGTGATCTGCTGGCCGAAGCGGTACGGGCCGTCGATGCTCGGGTAGACGACCTCGCCCTCGCCGCGCCACACGCCGATCAGCGGCAGCAGCGACAGGCAGCGGTCGTGCAGGTTCGGCCCCTCGCGCAGGTTCGCCGTGTCGCCGGGGACCGGCAGGTCGGCGAACTGCGGGGTGTTGCGGGCGCGGGTGATCTCGGCGCGCTCGGCGGCGGCCTGCACCGCGGCGTCGCCGCTGCCCGGCTCGGGGTTGGTCGTCGTCATCAGCGCTGGTCGGAGTAGAGCCGGTAGACCACGTACGCGGCGAACCACGTGATCAGCAGCGAGACGAGGATCAGCAGCCCCGTGAAGAAGTGTTCCACCCGCTGAGTTTATCCCGACCGGGCGAAACGGAGGGGACGGCGGTGGCCAAAGCCACCCGCCGTCCCCTTCACCCGGTAGCGCCGGGCGTGACACCCGTGCACTCCGGAGCGCGATCAGGCGACCGCGACCTCGACCGCGTGCACGCCGGGGCCCGACGCGGTCACGAGCGCCTGGCCGTTGCCCGAGCGGTGCAACGCCCGGATCGTCCAGTCGCCGGGAGCCGCGAAGAACCGGAAGTCGCCCTCCGGCGACGACACGACCTCGGCGGTGAACTCGCCGGTCGAGTCGAGCAGCCGCACGTACGCGCCGCCGACGGGCGCGCCCTCGGCGAACACCTTGCCGCTGAGCACCGTCTCCGTTGTCGTGTCCACGCCCTCGATGACCACTGACTGGTCCGGGGCACCGCATCCGCTCATGGTCAGCCTTCCTTGCCGCTGCCGAGCTCGACCGGCACGCCGACGAGCGAGCCGTACTCGGTCCAGGAACCGTCGTAGTTCTTCACGTCCTCGTGGCCCAGCAGCTCGTGCAGGGCGAACCAGGTGTGCGAGGAGCGCTCGCCGATGCGGCAGTACGCGATGGTGTTCTTCGAGCCGTCGAGGCCCGCCTCGCCGTAGATGGCCTTCAGCTCCTCGTCGGAGCGGAAGGTGCCGTCCTCGTTGGCCGCCTTGCTCCACGGCACGTTGATCGCCGACGGGATGTGCCCGCCGCGCTGCGCCTGCTCCTGCGGCAGGTGCGCCGGTGCGAGGAGCTTGCCGGAGAACTCGTCGGGGGAGCGCACGTCGACCAGGTTCTTCGTGCCGATCGCCGCCACGACCTCGTCGCGGAACGCGCGGATGGAGAGGTCCTGCTCCTTCGCCGAGTAGGACGTCTCCGCGCGCTCGACGACGTCCTTGTCCAGCGGACGCCCGTCCAGCTCCCACTTCTTGCGGCCGCCGTCGAGCAGCTTCACCGCGTCGTGGCCGTACAGCTTGAAGTACCAGTACGCGTAGGCCGCGAACCAGTTGTTGTTGCCGCCGTAGAGGATCACGGTGTCGTCGTTGGAGATGCCCTTGGCGGACAGCAGCTTCTCGAAGCCCTCGCGGTCCACGAAGTCGCGGCGGACCTGGTCCTGGAGCTCCGTCTTCCAGTCGATGCGGACGGCGCCGGGGATGTGGCCGCCCTCGTACGCGGTGGTGTCCTCGTCGACCTCGACGAACACCACGCCGGGCGCTTCGAGGTTTTCCTCTGACCAGGCGGCCGAGACCAGGACGTTCTCACGGCTCATCGGAGTGGCTCCCAATTCTTGTTTCTCTTAGTGCTGGCGGACGAGTGCGGGCGCGAAACGGCGCAGGAGCAGGAACATCTCGCACCCGAGGCAGAAGGCGAACGCGGCGTTCAGCAGTGCCGCGACCAGTGCGAGCGAGGTCGCGACGACGCCGAGACCGGTCAGGCCGGTCGCGTAGCCGAGCGTGCCGACCAGCGCGAACGCGAACCCGACGCCCTGGGCGAAGCGCAGCGGCGCGGCGTCCTCGCGTTCGGTCGTGGGACCGAGGCGGGGCGCGACGAGGCTCCGGAACACCGGGCTCCACGGGTTCAGCCCGAGCGAGACGAAGCCGGAGGCGGCGAAGACCGCGGCCTGCGCGGCGAGCAGCGGCCACCAGCCCGTGAGCAGCACCACCACGAGCACGGCGGCCGTCATCCACGCGGTGAACCGCGGACCGCGCGGGTCTACCGGGGCGTCCTTGACCACGATGCGACTCCTGACTCGGGGACAGAGGTGTCCGTCAGGGCGGTTCAGGGGCGGTCGCGCGCTGGAGGACCGCCGGGAACTACCCGGTCAGCGCATCGGTCGACACAGGCTGCTGTGCACGCGGCAGAGGTCCACCGCGAGTCGCTTGGTCAGCAGCACGTACATGTCATCGAGCGTAACCGCAGTTCTCCCCTGTCGGGAGTGGTGTCCACTACTTGGAACAGGCGGTTTTCACCCGTTGGAGGCAGAAAGGTGGTCCTCCAGCGCCGCCAGCAGCGCGTCCCGCCGGGGAACGCCGCCGATCCGGAGGATCTCCACGCCCGTCGGGGTCAGCGCCAGGGTGGTCGGGGTCCGCATCACGCCCAGCTCCGCGGCCACCTCGGGCAGGTTCGTCACGTCCAGGTCCACGTGGTGCAGCCCGTCGGTCCTGCCTGCCAGGTCGGCCAGCAGCACGCGGGTCTGCCTGCACGGCGTGCAGAACGTCGTCGACAGCTGCACCAGCGTCACCGGCTCGTCGGGGTGCAGCAGCGCGCGCACCGGGTCCGGCAGCGCGGGCCCGGCGGTCGTCGTCCTCGCGGCCTTGATCCGACCTTCGCGGGCCCGCAGCAGGAAGCCGATCGCGCCCACCGCGACCAGCACCGCCAGCAGTGCCCACACTCCGGTCATGTCACCCGTTGCCCTGGTCCAGCGGGATGTTGTCCACGGTGCCCTCCACCGTGAAAGCCCCACTCTCCACCTGCACCGCGGTCGGTGTCACGGTGAACGGCAGCACACCGGGGTCGATGGTGATGCTGAGCGCCTGCTTGAGCTGCGCGATGAACGGCTCCAGCGACACGTCGTCGATCTTCAGCTCGTTGACGCCGAGCACGACTTGGCCGTTGACCAGCGTCACGGTGCCGAAGGCGGTCAGCGAGACCTTCCGGCTGGCGAGCGTCGTGTTGCCGGTCAGCTTCACCGCCGCCGTGGTGCGCGACGCGGCCGTGGCCTCGGCGGGCTTCTCGGCGCGGGTGTCCGGCTCGATCGCCATGTCGGTGAACGGCGTGACCTGGTTGACCAGCCGGTTCAGGTCGTTGGCCTTGATCTTCACCCGGCCCTGGACGCGGTCGATCTTCGCGCCCTTGGTGTTGCCCGCGAGCAGGTTCGACAGCTCGATGCGGGTGTGCAGCAGGTTCGCCTGGACCTCGAGGTCGCGCAGCTGGTCCTTCACCGGCACGCCGGTCGCGCTGATCTCGATGTCCTTGTAGTCGCCGCTGAGCGCCTGCGTGATGAACGGGAACCCGTTGATCCGCACCGACGGGTCCTCGGTGAGCTGGAGCTTCGTCCGCATCTTCTGCGCGACCTGGTACTCGCCCGCCGCGGCCAGCGCGAAGTCCGCGCCCACGAGCAGGGCGGCCAGCACCAGCAGGGCGATGATCCACTTGCGGCCCCTGGACGGTCGGCGTTTCGGAGCGGTCCTGCGGATCGGGGCGGTCGTCATTTCTTTCCTTCTCGTGTGGGCGCGTGGCTTCGCAGGGAGGCCTTGGCCAGCCAGGCCGCGATCCGGTCCACCAGCGACGGCGTCATGGCCGACTCCGCGTGCCGGGTGGCGGGTTCCAGCCACAGTTCGGCGTGCCCGCGGGTCGCCCTGTGCAGCGCGACGCCGTGGTCGGGGCTGAAGTAGTGGTCGTCCTCACCATGCACGACCAGCAGTGGGGTGGGCGTGATCCGGTGCACGACCTCCAGCGGGCTCTCCGGGACGACGTCCCAGCGCCTGCCGAGCCGCACGCCGAGCGCCCGCGCGGCCAACCGGCCGTGCGGCTGCTCCAGCAGCCAGTGCACCCGGCGCATGGGCGCGGTCTCCCGCACCCACCACCGCGATGGCCCGCTCACGGCCGCCACCGCGTCCGGTTTGTCCGGCAGCAGCGCGGCGTGCCGGATCGCGATCGACGCGCCCATCGAGAACCCCACCGTCACGACCCGCCGGTACCCCAGCGAGCGGGCGAGCGAAACCCCCGCGGCGAGGTCGTGGATCTCGTCCGCGCCCACCGTGGAACGGCCGGCGGACCGTCCATGGCCCCGGAAGTCCAGGGCGACGACTCCTCCGTGCCGCGCAAATCGATTCAGCACGCGGCTCACGGCGGGCTTCCGAACGTTGTTCGTGAAGCCGTGGCCGATCACGAAAGCAAGATCGGTAACGCCCTGTACAGCAGTTATGTGCACTCCGTGCAGGAGCACGCCGTCGTGTGACATGGATGTAACAGGCGTGACGCTTGTGGAAACAACTGTGACTCTGACCTGTTGACCTGGGTCTTTCGTGGATCGCACCGGTATTGTCTCCGTCATCCGCAGGCAACGGGGCCCGGTCACCGTACGCTGCTGGGCTGGTTCGGTGACCAGTCACCAGCCACTTAGGAGGGCCCGCGATGAGCATCGACGTGCTGCTGCTGACCACCGACTCAGACCCCGAGGCGGTGTTGCCCGCGCTGTCCCTGCTGCCCCACGAGGTTCGGCCGCTCCGACCCGAGGTCTCCGCACTCCTGGAGGCCGGGCCGCACGACATCGTGCTGGTCGACGCCAGGACCGACCTGGCGGGCGCTCGCAGCCTCTGCCGCCTGCTCGACAGCAGCGGCGTGGACGTCCCCGTCGTCGCCGTCGTGACGGAAGGCGGCCTGGTGGCCGTCACCTCCGACTGGAGCGTCGACGAGATCCTGCTCCCCACCTCCGGCCCCGCCGAGGTCGACGCCCGCCTGCGCCTCGTGCGCTCCCGGCGCGGCACCGCGCAGACCGGTGGCGACGGCTCGATCCAGCTCGGCGAGCTGGTCATCGACGAGGCCACCTACACGGCCCGGCTCAAGGGCCGTCCGCTCGACCTGACGTACAAGGAGTTCGAGCTCCTCAAGTACCTCGCGCAGCACGCGGGCCGCGTGTTCACCCGCGCCCAGCTGCTCCAGGAGGTCTGGGGCTACGACTTCTTCGGCGGCACCCGCACCGTGGACGTCCACGTGCGACGCCTCCGCGCGAAGCTCGGCCCCGAGCACGAGTCGCTCATCGGCACCGTGCGGAACGTGGGCTACAAGTTCGTCCGCCCTCCGCGTCCGGGCGCCGTCCGCCGCGGCGGCGTGGACCAGCTGGCTGACCCGGCCGACACGACCGCGCTCGACGACGCGGAGTTCTTCCGCGTCTAGGACGCCGACGAGCCCGCCCCGGTGCGAACGGGGCGGGCTCGTCGTGTTCTCAGACCCGTGCGGCCAGCGCTTCGAGCACGGCCTCGGCGACCGCCTTGCCAGAGGCGGGGTTCTGGCCGGTGACCAGGTTGCCGTCCACGACGACGAACGGCCCCCACGCCGGGCCGGACGTGAACTCCGCGCCACCGGCCCGCAGGCGCTTCTCCAGCAGCCACGGCGCGTTGAGCGCGAGACCGGTGACGGTCTCCTCCTCGTCGGTGAACGAGGTCAGCTTGCGCCCCTTGAACAGCCAGGTCCCGTCCGGCGTGCCCGCCGACAGGAAGCTCGACTGGCCGTGGCAGAGCGCGGCGACGACCTTCGAGTCGTCCGGCAGCATCGCGCCGAGCACGCGCGCCACGTCCGGGTTCACGGCCAGGTCCTGCATGGGGCCGTGGCCGCCGGGGACGAGCACGGCGTCGTAGTCGGCCGGGTCGACGTCCTCCAGCCTCGCGGGGTGCTCCAGCAGGTCGCGGGTCTCCTCCAGGTACGCGGTCACGTCGGCCACGAGGGCCGCGTCGCCGTTGTTCGCCTCCAGGGCGAGGCTCATCGCGTCCGGCACGGGCGTCTTGCCGCCGGGGGTCGCGATGGTGATGTCGACGCCCGCGTCGCGGAAGGCGCGGTGCGGGGCGACGAACTCCTCCGCCCAGAACCCGGTCGGGCGCTGGGTGCCGTCGTTCTGGCTCCAGACCCGAGCGGCGGTCAGGACGATGAGAATCTTGGGCATCGCGGGGTATCTCCTAGTTCTGGCGCTGGGGAGCGCCGGTGACCGCCGAGGAGTTCTCGACGGTGGTGAGCAGCGAGCGCAGCGCGGCCAGCGCGGTGGCCGCCTGCTCGCCGTCCAGGTCTTCGAGGCCGCAGTAGGACGTGCTGATCCGCCGCATCGCCGATTCGGCGATGTCGCGGCCGCCCGGTTCGAGCCGGACCAGCAGGCCGCGCAGGACGTCCGGGTCGTTCACCCTGGTGACGAGGCCCAGGTCGCAGAGCGCGTCGATCTGCTTGCTCACGGCCCCGGACGTGATCATCAGCTCGCGGAACAGGGCCGTGGGGCTGAGCTGGCACCGGGGGCCGGACCGGCGCAGCGCCAGCAGGACGCGCAGGTCGGCGGGGCGCAGGCCGTGGTCCCGCGCCAGGTCGGTGAAGGCCTGCTCCAGGTGCCTCCGCAGCCGCTGCACCGTGGAGACCAGCAGGAACGTCGTCGTGTCCAGGCCCTCCAGCTCCCGTTCCCACTGCTCGGCGACGACCTCCGGTCGGGGAGGCAGGTGCTCACCCACGGCTCGCCCCGTTCCGCCGAACCCCGTCCCACCGCATCGCGAACCGCCTTCCACCGCTGGTTGAACTTCTTGGGAAGCTAACTTCCTGGGAAGTTAGCTTCCTAGGAAGTTACTCCGGGTCGTCCCGGAGGGCAAGTTCGCGCCCGAACCTCCACCTCACGCACCTTGATCTCCCCTCCCGACCACGCGGTAGCGTCGCCCCCGTGGCGGAACTGAGCTGGTTCACCGAGCTGTCCGAGTCCCAGGCCGACGAGGTCGTCGTGGTGCTGGAAGCGGCCGAGCGCACCGACGGCGTCGCCCCGGTGGGCGAGCACGTCCGCCTCCGGATGCGCCCCGGCGCCCACGGCAGCGCCCACCTCCTGGCGCGGGTCGACGGCGAGGTGGTCGGCTACGCGCACCTCGACCTCCTCGGCGACGCCGCGGGCAACCAGGTGGCCGAGTTCGTGGTCCACCCGGCCCACCGCAAGCGGGGCCTCGGGGCCGAGTTGGGCGAGGCGGTGGTCGCCAAGGCCACCACCCTGCGCGTGTGGGCGCACGGCGGCCACCCGGACGCGGACGCCCTCGCCACCAAGCACGGCTTCCGCAAGGTCCGCGAGCTGCTGCGCATGCGCCTGAGCCTCGAAGCGGAACTCCCCGAGGCTCCGCTCCCCGAGGGCGTGAGCCTGCGCGCGTTCGTGCCCGGCCAGGACGAGGCCGCGGTCGTCTACGTCAACCACCGCGCGTTCGACTGGCACCCCGAGCAGGGCGCCATGAGCATCGAGGACGTCGCCCACAAGGAAGCCGAGGAGTGGTTCGACCCCAAGGGCTTCCTGCTCGCCGTGGACCCCGACGGCAAGCTGCGGGGTTTCCACTGGACGAAGGTCCACGACCTGCCCGAGCCGCTGGGCGAGGTCTACGTGGTCGGCGTCGACCCGGAGGCACAGGGCGGCGGTCTCGGCAAGGCCCTGACCGTGGCGGGCTTGCGCTACTTGAAGGACCAGGGACTACGCCAGGTGATGCTCTACGTCGAATCTGACAACGCAGCAGCCGTTCGGGTGTACACCCGGTTGGGGTTCACCCTGTGGGACGCGGACGTCCAGTACGGCCGCTAGTAGCCGGGTCATCACGTAAGGCGAACACGCAGGTCACGGACGTGTATCGATGGCGTCTCCCGATCGAGTGCCCTTGTCCTGTTCACCCCCCGTTCACCTCGACTAGGGAAGCCGTCCACTCTCGCTGCCTACCTTCCGTAGCGAGCGGCGACGTCCGTCGCGAAACCGCGAAAGCTTCGGTAGGTGGAGGACCCTCAGGTGAAGATCCAGCGGCACGGCGCAACGCTCGGCCTCATCGCGGCCGGCGCGCTCCTGCTCACCGCGTGTGGCAGCGACAACAACGCTCCGGCGGGGTCGACCGGCGGAGCATCCTCCGCCGCTGCCTCGGCGGAGCAGGTCGACTGCACCGGCAAGGCCAAGCTGAGCGCCGAGGGCTCGTCCGCGCAGAAGACCGCGATCGAGTCCTTCGTGCAGGTCTACCAGCAGAAGTGCAAGGGCGCGGACCTCGCGTACAACCCGTCCGGCTCCGGCGCGGGCGTCAAGCAGTTCAACGCCGCGCAGGTCGACTTCGGCGGCTCGGACTCCCCCCTCTCCAAGGAGAAGGGCGAGACCGACGCGGCCGCCACGCGCTGCAAGTCCAACCCGGCGTGGAACATCCCGCTGGTGTTCGGCCCCGTCGCGATCGGCTACAAGCTCGACGGCGTCAAGGACCTCACCGTGAGCGGCGAGGTGGCCGCCAAGATCTTCAACGGTGGCATCAAGAAGTGGAACGACCCGGCGATCAAGGCCCTGAACGGCAGCGCGACGCTCCCGGACAAGGACATCACCGTCGTCTACCGCTCCGACGAGTCCGGCACCACGGACAACTTCCAGAAGTACCTGACCGCCGCCTCCAAGGGCGCGTGGACCCAGGGCGACGGCAAGGCGTTCAAGGGCGGCCTCGGCGAGGGCAAGGAGAAGTCCGCCGGTGTCGCGCAGGCCGTGGCCTCGGTCGACGGTGCGGTGACCTACGTCGAGTGGTCGTTCGCGCAGGACAACAAGCTGTCCGTGGCGAAGATCGACAACGGTGCGGGCGCGGTCGAGCTGACCCCCGAGACCGTCGGCAAGGCGATCGACGGCGCGAAGATCAAGGGTGAGGGCAACGACCTCGTCCTCGACCTGAACTCCATCTACGCCTCCACCGCCGCGGGCACCTACCCGCTGGTCCTCGCGACCTACGAGATCGTCTGCTCCAAGGGCTACGACGCCGACACCGCGAAGGCCGTCAAGGCGTTCCTCACGGTGGCCGCGACCGACGGCCAGGCGGGCCTCACGGCCGCCGGCTACTCGCCGCTGCCCAAGGCGTTCCAGGACAAGATCCTGACCGCCATCAAGGCGATCGCCTGAGTCAGCCGGCAGACTCCAGAGTCGACGCCAGCACACGATGAGCGACCCCGTCGTGGTCAAGCCTCCAGGGGGCACCGGTGACACCGGTGCCCCTCGGGGGGCTTCGGCCCACACCCCAGTGCCACCCCCGGAGGCTCCGATTCCGCCCCAAACGGAAGTCGAACCGAAGTCACCCCACGTCCGACCGGGAGACCGGATCTTCAAGGGTCTCGCGACCGGATCCGGCATCTTCATCGTGGTCCTCATCGGGGCGATCGGCATCTTCCTGCTCGTGCAGGCGATCCCGTCGCTCGCGCTGGACAACGTCAACTTCCTCTTCAGCCGCGAGTGGTCGACCGGCGACGTCAGCAACATGCGGTACGGCATCCTCGACCTGTTCCTGGTCACCGTGGTGTCCGCCGCGTTCGCGCTGATCATCGCCATGCCGGTCGCCATGGGCATCGCGCTCTTCCTGACGCAGTACGCGCCGCGCAGGCTGGCCAGGCCGTTCGCCTACGTCATCGACCTGCTCGCGGCCGTCCCGTCGATCATCTTCGGCCTGTGGGGCCTGTTCGTCCTCGGCCCGGTGCTCACGCCGTTCGGCGAGTGGCTGACCTCGGCGCTCGGGTTCATCCCGCTGTTCGCCAAGGGCAACGTCAGCATCGCCCTGGGCGGCACCATCTTCACCGCGGGCATCGTCCTGGCGGTGATGATCCTGCCGATCATCACGGCGGTCAGCCGCGAGGTGTTCGACCGGACGCCACCGACCCACATCGAGGGCGCCATCGCGCTGGGCGCGACCAAGTGGGAGGTCGTCCGCACGACCGTGCTGCCGTTCGGCAAGGCCGGTTACGTGAGCGCCTCGATGCTCGGCCTCGGCCGCGCGCTCGGCGAGACCATCGCGTTGACGATCATCCTGAGCGCCACCGGCTCCAACTTCGGCTGGAGCCTCTTCGACGGCGGCGCCACGTTCGCCTCGAAGATCGCGCTGGCCGCCCCGGAGTTCAACGACCCCAAGTCGGCGGGCGCGTACATCGCAGCCGGCCTCGTCCTGTTCGTGCTGACCTTCCTGGTCAACGCGGCCGCCAGGTCGATCGTCGCCGGTCGTAAGGAGTACGAATGAGCACCGACACGGCCGACCTCTCCAGGTTGGCGACCCCGCCGACGTTCCAGAGCGTGAGCGGCTCGCGCAAGGCGAAGAACCTCTTCGCGACCGTGCTGGTGAGCCTGGCGTTCCTCATCGCGGTCGTCCCGCTGGTGTGGGTGCTCTACACCGTGGTCCAGCGCGGCCTCCCGGTCGTGCTGAACGCCGACTGGTGGCAGAAGTCGTTGTCCGGCCTGCTGTCGCGGCAGACCGGTGGCGGCGTCTACCACGCGATCTACGGCACCCTGGTGCAGGGCCTGGTCTGCGGCGTGATCTCCGTGCCGATCGGCCTGTTCGTCGCGGTGTACCTGGTGGAGTACGGCGGCCGCTCGCGGCTGTCGAAGGCGACCACGTTCATGGTCGACATCCTCACCGGTGTCCCGTCGATCGTGGCGGCGCTGTTCGTGTACTCGCTGTGGATCACCACGTTCGGCTTCGGCCGCAGCGGTTTCGCGGTGTCGCTCGCGCTGGTGCTCCTCATGGTGCCGGTCATCGTGCGCACCACGGAGGAAATGCTCAAGATCGTGCCGGACGAGCTGCGCGAGGCGTCCTACGCGCTGGGCATCCCCAAGTGGAAGACGATCGTGAAGATCGTCATCCCGACCGCGCTGTCCGGCATCCTCACCGGCGTCATGCTGGCCCTCGCCCGCGTCATGGGCGAGACCGCGCCGGTGCTCGTGCTCGCCGCGTACGCCCCGTACATCAACTACAACCTCTTCGACGGCCCCATGGCCTCGTTGCCGTTGTTGATGACGTCGGAGCGCAACAACCCCACGGACGCGGGCTTCGACCGCATCTGGGGCGCGGCGATCACCCTTGTCCTGATCATCACGCTGTTCAACCTGCTGGCGACCGTGATCTCGCGGTGGCTCGCGCCGAAGACCAAGTGAGCGGGCGGTAACCACCGATGGCGAAGCGCATCGACGTCAAGGACCTCAACCTCTTCTACGGCAAGTTCCACGCCGTCCAGCAGGTTTCGCTCTCCGTGCCGCCGCGCAACGTGACCGCGTTCATCGGTCCGTCCGGCTGCGGCAAGTCCACCGTGCTGCGGTCGTTGAACCGCATGCACGAGGTCGCCACCGGCGCACGGGTCGAAGGCTCGGTCCAGCTGGACGGCGAGGACATCTACGCGTCCACTGTGGACCCGGTGCAGGTGCGGCGCACCATCGGCATGGTGTTCCAGCGCCCCAACCCGTTCCCCACGATGTCCATCCGCGACAACGTGGTGGCCGGTCTGAAGCTGGCGGGCGTCAAGAACAAGAAGCAGCTCGACGAGGTGGCCGAGCGGTCGCTGCGCGGCGCGAACCTCTGGAACGAGGTCAAGGACCGCATGGACCGCCCCGGTGGCGGCCTGTCCGGTGGCCAGCAGCAGCGCCTGTGCATCGCGCGGGCGATCGCCGTGCAGCCCGACGTCCTGCTGATGGACGAGCCGTGCTCCGCGCTGGACCCCATCTCCACCTTGGCGATCGAGGACCTGATCACCGAGCTGAAGAAGGACTACACGATCGTCATCGTCACCCACAACATGCAGCAGGCCGCCCGCGTGAGCGACCAGACCGCGTTCTTCAACCTCCTGGGCGTCGGCCAGCCGGGCCAGCTCATCGAGGTCGACGACACGGAGAAGATCTTCTCGAACCCCACGCAGAAGGCGACCGAGGACTACATCTCCGGCCGCTTCGGCTGAGTCGGGGACTTCCCGGAGGCCCGTTCCGAACTTCGTTCGGGGCGGGTCTTTTCCGTTGTCCAGAAGACTTCCGGGCAAGGAAAAAGGGCCCCGCGGCGGCGGGGCCCCTTGGTGGATCAGCGGGTCAGAGCTCTTGGTCGCCGTCGGCGCCGTAGCCGGGCATCCGGCCCGTCACGACGAACACGGTGCGCTTCGCCACGGACACGGCGTGGTCGGCGAACCGCTCGTAGAAGCGGCCCAGCAGCGTCGTGTCGACGGCCGAGGCCACGCCGTACGGCCAGTCCTTGTCCATGATCACGGTGAACAGGTGGCGGTGCAGGTCGTCCATCGCGTCGTCGGCGTCCTCGATCTGCCGCGCCCGCTCCACGTCCTGCGTCCGGATGATGTCGGTCGCCTCGCGCGCCAGCTCGACCGCGATGCGGCCCATCTCCGCGAAGTACGGCTTCACGTCGTCGCCGAGCACCGCCTGCGGGTGCCTGCGCCGGGCGGCCTTGGCGACGTGCAGGGCCAGGTCTCCCATGCGCTCAACGCTTTCCGCGGCGTGGATGACCGCGAGCACCGTGCGCAGGTCCGTCGCGACGGGCGCCTGCAGCGCGAGCAGCGCGTACGACTGCTCCTCGATGCTGGCGCGCACGTCGTCGACCTTGGCGTCGTCGCCGATCACCTGTTCGGCGAGAGCCAGGTCCGCTTCGAGCAGCGCGGTGGTCGCGCGCTCCATGGCGTCACCGACCATGCCGCACATGTCGGCGAGCTGGTTGGCGAGCTGTCCGAGCTGGTCATGGTAGGCCTCACGCATGCCGACAGCGTACTTCGGCCGTGTCGCGGCAGCGACATCGTCGCATGAACCCCGGATGAACCGCTGGTGTCCGACGGGCCTAACCCCTGGCAGCGCACTAGGCGCAGGGGTCGGCTCCACCGTTCACAATGGACAGATCGGCGGGAGGAGCGGTCTGGCCCGACGCGGTGTTCTGCGCCGTGCCGCCCTGCGGTGACACGACCTTCTCGTCGAAGTTGGGCCCGATGACGAGGGCCACGGCGCTGCCCATCGACGCGTCGAACTGGAGCGTCGCGCCGGGCACGGCCGCGCCCAGGGTCGCCGCCCCGTCCTCGCCGCCCGCCCCGTACTTGATGATCGTCTTGTCGACCGGCGGGTTGTCGTCGAACCGCACGACGTCGAAGCCGACGCCCTTCAGCGAGTCCTTGAGCCGGGTGGCGGCGCCGGGGTTGTCCGGGTCGCCGTTGAGCACCTGGAGCTTCACCGACTTCGCGTCCACGACCTTGCCCTTGCCCGGTTGGGCGGGCGGGGCGGCGCCGGTGGACGGCGAGCCCGTCGGGTTCGCGTCCGGCGTCTCACCGGGCAGCGGAGTGCCGTCGATGATCGCCTGGAACAACCGGTTCGCCTCTTCGGGCACGAACTCCTCGGTGTTGTCGTCGGGGCTCGGGGTCGGCCCCTCCTCGGTGCGGTGCGGCATCGTCACGAAGCTGACGCGCCCCGCTTCGAGGCCCTGCAACGACTGCCCGAGGGTGAGGAGCTGGTCCGCGCCGACGTTCTGGCCCTGCGTGGAGGCCGCGAACGCGTTGATGAACGAGTTCAGCTTGCCGGGGTTCAGCAGGATCTCGTTGGACAGCGCCTTGCGCAGCAACGAGGACAGGAACTTCTGCTGGCGGGTGATCCGGTCGTAGTCGCCGAACACCTCGCCCGAGACCTTGCGGGCGCGCACGTAGTTCAGCGCTTGGTCGCCGGAGATGTCGTACTTGCCCGCCTTGTCGAACAGCACGCCCAGCTCGTCGTCCTTCATCGGCTTGGGCACGCACACGTTCACGCTGCCGACCGCGTCGACCATGCTCTTGAAGCCGTTGAAGTCGACGCTGATGAAGTGGTTGATGTTGAGGTGGGTGATCCCGCTCATCATCGCGGTCACGCACTTCGGGCCGCCGACGGCGTAGGCCTCGTTGGCCATGGCTCCTTTGGCGGCCTCGACCTGTTCGCCGGTGTAGGTGCCCGTCGCCGGGTCCCAGCCCTCGCACGCGGGCCGGTCGACCCGCACGTCGCGCGGCAGCGACACCACGACGACGCGCTTCCGGTCGGCCGGGACGTGCGCCAGCATCAGCACGTCCGAGCGGGCGCCCTGCTCGTTCTGGGCGTCGCCGACGCCGTCCTGCGGTTTCGCGTTCGCGCGGGTGTCGGAGCCGACGATCAGGAAGTTCTCGTCGCCCAGCTGCTTCTCGGCGTCCTGCACGGCGGCGGTGTTCGAGCCGAGCGCGTCGATCTCGGTGAACTTGCTGTCCACCCACTGCAGCGCGCCCCAGCCGAGGCCGACCGACACGAAGACCAGCACGGCCGACGTCAACGAGATGATCTTGAGGATCCGGACGATCTTCGAGTGCTTCGGCGTCCGCCCGCGCGGGGGCAGCACCTCGCCGTCCTCGTCGAGGACGACGGGCTCGGCGTACTCGGTCTTGTCCTCGTCCTCCTCGGCCTTCCACGGCATGAGCTTCTGCTTGCGCTCCTTGCGCTTGCGCTCCTGCTCGGCCAGCTCGTCGTGCACAGCGGAGAACCGCGCCAGCGTGTGGTCGACCTCGCGGCGCTTCTTGACGTCCTCGCCGATGGCCTCCATCTCCGTGGTGAGGCTCGCCGGGTCGATCTCCTCGCGGCGCTCGGGGCCGGGCGGCCGCGGCGGCTCCACGGCGTCGCCCGCCGGGGTGTTCGGCGCGCGGCGGGGACCCGAGGAGTCCATCGGGATCCGCAGCGACCCGCTGGAGCCGGGGTTGGGCGGCAGTGGACCCGCGCCGGGCGGGACCGGTCGAGGGCCGGTCGCCTCCGGGCGCGGCGGCACGGCGCGGGGGCCGGTCGCGTCGCGGCCGGGGATCGGCCGGGGGCCGGTGAGGTCCCCACGCGGCGGCTGAGGAGCCGCACCGGGTGGTAGGGGTGCGATCGGCCGGGGACGCCTGCCCGTGCCGTCAGCGGGCGGCACAGACGGCGGGACGACGGGTCGCGGACGGGTGCCGGTGGCCTCGCCGGGGTGCCCGACCGGGGGGACGGGCGGCGCGGCGCGCCTGCCGGTCTGGTCGACGGGCGGCTGCGGCGGGGCGGACCGGTGGCCCGCCTCGGGGGGCAGCGGCGGGCGGTTCACGGGCGGGATCGGCCGTTGACCGCTGAGCTGCTCGGGGGCGACCCGCCTGCCGGTGGGCTCGGCGCGCCTGCCGGTCGACTCGGCGGCGCGGCGGCCCGTGGGCTCGCCGACCTGTCTCTTATACACATA
>NZ_JBHYHC010000042.1:0-72718 GCF_042738955.1 Umezawaea sp. NPDC059074 | reverse complement strand
CGCCAGCGTTCGTCCTGAGCCAGGATCAAACTCTCCAATAATGAATTGTTTGATCGCTCCGAACAATCACTGACAAGTAATGTCAGTTGTCCAGTGTGATCTCAAAGGAAACCCATTGACTGGGTTCATATAAGTTACTGGCTATTCGGCACGCTGTTGAGTTCTCAAAGAACACGCGCACACCATCACCAGTCGCATAATGCGACCCGGATCCGGGGCATGTGCATTCAAAGCTTGAAAGTTTGTGTGCTGTGAAGCTTAAGTGAAACTAGACGCCCTGGTCAAATCGGCCCTTAGGGACCGCCGACTGGGTCTTCCCGTTTCGGAGACTGCCCACTCTACCACACGATCTGGGAGCTTGGTTCGCACTCTCCGTCTGGCTGCGGCCCGCTGGGCGGTCCGTGTTGGCCTGACTTGGAGAAAGTTACACGTGCCGGAACACGAGGTCAAATCGGGGGTCCAGCACCCGACGCACGCGAAGAAACCGCAGGTCAGGTCACGTACGCCAGCCCTACGAGCACGCTAGCGCACCACCGTTCCGCGCAACAGTGTGACCGCCATCACTCAAAAGAGAGCGGAACGGCCGCCGACCCAGAACGGGTCGGCGGCCGTGGGAACGACGAAAACGCAGGTCAGAGCTGCACGTGCACGCCCGCGGTGTTCCGCTTGCCGCGCCGGAGCACCAGCCACTTGCCGTGCAGGAGGTCCTCCTTGCCCGGAGTCCACTCCTCGTCGGCGACCTTCGCGTTGTTCACGTACGCGCCGCCCTCCTTCACCGCCCGGCGCGCGGCGCCCTTGCTCTCGGCCAGCCCGGAGCCGACCAGCAGGTCGACGATCGTCGGCGACTCGGACAGCACCGCCGTGCCGGTCGGGGCCTCCGCCATCGCGGAGTCGAGCGTGGGGAGGTCCAGGTCCCGCAGCTCGCCGCGCCCGAAGAGGGCTTGGCTCGCGGCCATCACCTGCGCGGTCTGGGCCGCCCCGTGCACCAGGTCGGTGAACTCCTGCGCGAGGCGCTTCTGCGCGGACCGCAGGTGCGGGCGCTCGGCCGTGTCCCGCTCCAGCTCCTCGATCTCCTCCTTGGGCAGGAAGGTGAACAGGCGCAGGTAGCGGACCACGTCGACGTCGCCCACGTTCACGAAGTACTGGTACCAGGCGTACGGCGAGGTCATCTCCGGGTCGAGCCACACGCTGCCACCGCCGGTCGACTTCCCGAACTTGCGGCCCTCCGCGTCGGTGACCAGCGGCGCGGTCAGCGCGTGCACCGACTTGCCGTCGACCTTCCGCACCAGGTCCACGCCGCCGAGGATGTTGCCCCACTGGTCCGAGCCGCCGACCTGGAGGGAAGTGCCGTACTTGCGGTTGAGCTGGAGGTAGTCGTGCGACTGGAGCAGCAGGTAGCTGAACTCCGTGTACGACATCCCGTCGCTCTCCAGGCGGCGCTTCACCGTCTCCCGGCCGAGCATCATGTTGATCGAGAAGTGCTTGCCGACGTCGCGGAGGAACTCCAGCACCGGCACCTGGCCGGTCCAGTCGAGGTTGTTGGCCACGACGGCGCCCGTGGGGGTGTCGTCGAAGTCGACGAACCGCTCCAACTGGCCGCGGATCCGGTCGGACCACTCGGCGACCGTGTCCAGCGTGTTCAACGTCCGCTCGCCGTTGTCACGGGGGTCGCCGATCATGCCGGTCGCGCCGCCCGCGAGGACGACGGGCCGGTTCCCCGCGCGCTGGAACCGGGTCAGCATCAGCAGCGGGACGAGGTTGCCGGCGTGCAGGCTGGGCGCGGTCGGGTCGAAACCGGCGTAGAGGGTGAGCGGGCCGGAGTCCAGGTCCCTCCGCAGTGCGTCGAGGTCGGTGGACTGCGCGATCAGGCCGCGCCAGGACAGCTCGTCAAGGATGTGCTCGCTCACGGGAGTCGATTCTCCCCTACCAGGTCAAAGCAGTTCACCGTGCAGTGGTGTTTGTGCCTGGCGGGCGAGGGGTAGTCGGGTCCTGGGGGTAACCGAGAGGACTCGACCGATGACGTATCCGGATCGTGAACCGCGGCGCCCGGCCGAAAGGATTTCGGTCGAGGAGCAGCGGACCGAGCAGATGCCCGCCCGCGACGCCTATCGGGGCAGGGACGAGTACCCGACGCAGGTCGGCGAGCCCGTGCCGCTGGCCGACGAGCCCGTGCGCCGGGAGAACGTCGTGCGGCGCGAGGAGGTCGTGCGCCAGGAGCCGCGCGACGACCACGCCCGCGTGAAGACCGTCATGGTCGTGTGCGCGGTCATCGACGTGGTGTGCGCGCTGTTCGCCATCGTCCTGGCGATCCACATCTTCCTGGTGATCGGCGGCGCGAACGCGGCGAACGGCTTCGCCCAGATGATCGAGGGCTGGTCCGCGGCGGTGTCGCTGGGTCTGCGCGACCTGTTCACGCCCGAGAACCTCGGCGCGCGCACGCTGCTGAACGACGGCTTGGCCGCGGTCATCTGGCTGGTGCTGCGGGCCGTGCTGACGAACCTGATCACCCGGCTGGCGCTGCCGGTCGGCCAGCGGCGGGTCTGGTACCGCCGCACCGCGTCCTACTGAAGCACGACGTTCCACGGCCGGACGCGCACCTGGAGCACGCCCCGCGCCACTGACAGGTCCTCCTCCTGCGCGCGGCGCACGTGCTCGGCGACGGCGGCGGCATCGACCTTCACCACGGTCATGCCGTCGCCGCTCGCCGGGAACGGCCCGGCCGCCACGAGCACGCCCTGGTCGCGCAGTCCGCGCAGGAACGCCAGGTGGTGCTGGAAGTCCGGGTGGCCGAACACCTCCAACGGCCCGTTGACCGCTGGTCCGGGCGTGTGCAGGAACGCGAGCCACACGGTCCCGGTCGACGGCTCCGCCTCGCCGAACCTCCCCTGGTAGCCGCCCAGCACCGTGGGCCAGCCGCGGCCGTACTCGGTGCGCGTGCCGGTCGGGTCGGGCAGGGTCTCCCAGCCGCGGTGCTCCAGGGTCACGAGCGTGCGGTCGTCGGCGACCGGGGCGAAGGCGACCTCGACCTCGGTGGCCCGGTCGGGGGTCGAGCCGGGGTGCCAGGTGATCCGGAACCCGCGCGGCGGCTCCCAGTCCAGGACGCTCCCCCACACCGCCTCGGCCCCGTCGGGATCGCGCTCGACCAGGTGGCCGTCGCGAAACCCGACCGTCGCCGAAGCGCCGTGGACGCTGTGCGACGCGAGCGGCCACCACGCGCCGATCTCGGCGGTGAAGACCTCGAAGGCGACGTCAGGCGTCGCGGCCACCACGATCTGGCGGCGGATCGGCGGTAGTGCCATGTCCCTGTTCCTCCCGTGCGGCCACGCGCGCGGCGAACGCGTCGAGCGCGCCGTCCCACTGCGCGACCAGCCACTGCTGGAGCGCGGTGAAACCCTGTGGCGCCAAGGCGTACAGGTTCCGCGTGCCGACGCTGCGGTGTTCGACGAGACCCGCGCCCTCCAGCACCTTGAGGTGCTTGCTGACGGCGGGTCGGCCGACCGGGAGGTCGGCCGCGAGTTCCCCGACCGGCGCCGGTCCGCCGCGCAGGCGTTCCACGATCCGGCGCCGGGTGGGATCACCGAGGGCGTCGAACACGGCTTCCGATTGGTTCCTCATGAGTAACGGTTACCGTAGAGGAACCAATGCCTCACGACAAGGTCGGACGCCTCTTCGCACCCTTGCGGAACGTGCTCACGGCCGGGGAGTCGGCGAGCCAGAAGCGCCACGGCACCTCCATCGCGACCGAGATCCCCACGCGCGGACCGGTCACCACCTCGTCGTCGGACACCGGGTCCCCGGCGTACAGCCGCACCGACGCCTCCGGCGAGGTCACGTCGACGCCGTTGTGCGACCGGTCGAGGCCGAGCACGCCGGTGAGCCGCGCGGGCCCCTTCGCCAGCTCGGCCTCGCCGCGGGCGGACGGGCGGCGGACGTGGGCCAGCTCGCCGCCCTTCACGACCTCGCCCGCGCGGATCAGCACCGCGCCGGGCTCGCCGTCGAAGAGGCACACGACGTTGCAGCAGAAGTGCATCCCGTAGACGAAGTACACGTACAGGTGACCGGCGGGACCGAACATCACCTCGTTGCGCGGGGTCTTGCCGCGGTGGCAGTGCGACGCCGGGTCGTCGAACCCCCGGTACGCCTCCACCTCCACGATCCGGACCCCCACGACACCCTCGGGGGTCGTGCTCTCCAGTACGCAGCCGAGCAGGAGCCGCGCCGCGTCGACGGGCTCGACGGACAGCTCCTGCTCGGTGAGTTGCCTACTTGCCACGGACGGCCGTGAACCCCCGTGCGACCACCGCGCGGTCGACCAGGTGCTTGAGCTGCTCGGCGACCCGGTCGGGCGCGGTGCCGCCGTGGGCGTTGCGGGAGGCGATGGAGCCGTGCACGGTCAGCACGTCGCGGACGGCGGGCGTCAGGTGCTCCGACACGTCGGCGAACTCCTGGTCGGTCAGCTCGTCCAGGCCGACGCCGCGACCCTCGGCGACGCGGACGCACTCGCCCGCGGCCTCGTGCGCGACCCGGAACGGCACGCCCTGGCGGACGAGCCACTCGGCGATGTCGGTGGCCAGGGTGAAGCCGAGCGGCGCCACCTCGGCCATCCGGTCGGTGTCGTAGCGGATCGTCGACAGCATCCCGGCGATGGCGGGCAGCAGGAGTTCGAGCTGCTGGACGGAGTCGAACAGCGGCTCCTTGTCCTCCTGGAGGTCCCGGTTGTAGGCCAGCGGCTGCGCCTTGAGCGTGGCCAGCAGGCCGGTCAGGTTGCCGATCAACCGCCCGGACTTGCCTCGGGTCAGCTCCGCGACGTCCGGGTTCTTCTTCTGCGGCATGATCGAGCTGCCGGTTGCCCACGCGTCGTCGAGCACGGCGAAGCCGAACTCCGACGTGGTCCAGATGATGACCTCCTCGGCGATCCGCGAGAGGTTCACGCCGATCATGGCCAGCACGAACGCGATCTCGGCGGCGAAGTCGCGCGACGCCGTGCCGTCGATGGAGTTCTCCACCGGCCCGTCGAAGCCGAGTTCGGCGGCGACGGCGGCCGGGTCGAGACCGAGCGAGGAGCCGGCCAGCGCGCCGGAGCCGTAGGGGGACAACGCGGTGCGCTTGTCCCAGTCCTGGAGCCGGTCGATGTCGCGCAGCAGCGACTGCGCGTGGGCAAGCAGGTGGTGGGCCAGCAGCACGGGCTGCGCGGCCTGGAGGTGCGTGCGGCCGGGCATGACCGCGGTCGGGTGCGCCTGCGCTTGGCCCACCAGGCTGTCTACAACATCCAGCACACCGTCGCCCACTCGACGGGCGGCGTCGCGCAGCCACATCTTGAACAGCGTGGCCACCTGGTCGTTGCGCGACCGGCCGGCGCGGAGCTTGCCGCCCAGCTCTGGGCCCGCGCGCTCGATCAGCCCGCGCTCAAGAGCGGTGTGCACGTCCTCGTCCGCGATCGTGGGCTCGAACGCGCCGGACGCCGCGTCGGCCTCCAGCAGGTCCAGCGCGGCGATCATCCGGGTCAGCTCGTCGTCGGTGAGCAGCCCCGCGGCGCTCAGGACGCGGGCGTGGGCCCGCGAGCCCGCGATGTCGTAAGGAGCCAGTCGCCAGTCGAAGTGCGTGGACGCCGACAGCAGCGCCATCGCCTCCGCCGGACCCGATGCGAACCTTCCGCCCCACAGTGCGCTCACGTGTTCAAATCCCTCTTGCTCGGCAGATCCCACGACTGGTCGACGGTAGCGCGCCCGCCGCGGGTGTCCAGGGTGAAGTCGTACGGCGATTCGCCGTCCCGACGGCCGTCGGCTACCGCCCGGCCGCCGTGCAGGAGCATCCGGACCTCGCCGGACACGCGCTCCTGGGTGGTTTCGAGGAACGCGTCGAGCGCGTCCTTGAACGGGGAGAACCAGAGCCCGTCGTGGACGAGTTCACCCCAACGCCGCTCGGCCGTCCGCTTGAAGCGGGCCGTGCCGCGGTCCAGGGTGACGTCCTCCATGGCCTGGTGCGCGGTGACCAGCGCGACCGCGCCGGGCGCCTCGCAGCCCCCGCCGTCGTCGCCGGGCAGCCTGCCGACGCCGTGCCCGCGGGCCCGCCGGTTCAGCTCCCGGACGGCCTGGAGCGCCGTGACAGTCTCGCCGTCGAGCGCCACCGGCACACCGCGGTCGAACGTCACGACGACCTCGTCCGGGTCGAAGGCGTCGTCGTCGTCCGGGAACCCGGACCCGACCACGCGGCCCCACACGGTCCGGTCCGCCGAGTACGGCGAACTCCGGGTGACGTCGATCGGCAACGCGCGCTCGTCGGCCCAGCGGACCGCGGCCTCCCGCGTCCACGCGAGGTCGCGCACCGGCGCGAGCACCTCCAGGTGCGGGGCGAGGTCGGCCAGGCCGACCTCGAACCACCGGCCGTCGACGCAGCCGTGCGCCACGGCCGTCGCGCCGTGGCGCTCGGCGGCCTCGGCGAGGTGCTTGACGACCACCGGGCGCGACACGGCCGACACCAGCGGGTGCCCGGACAGGCAGAGGGCGTTGGCCCGCAACGCGGACAGGCAGTACTCCGACGCGAACTCGTCGCGCGCGTCCACGACGACGGCGTCGACGGCCCCGCAGGCCAGCGCGCGCCGCCGGATCACCGCCGGGTCCTCGCCGCCCTGCCCGAGGTCGACGGCGACCGCCACCACCTCGGCCCGCTCGGCGAGCCTGCCGATGGCGACCGACGTGTCCAGCCCGCCGGAGTAGGCGAGGACCACCCGCTCACTCATGGTCCGGGTGCCTCTCGGCGAGCGCGGCGATCCGGTCCGCGAGATCCGCCCCGGTGAGCGGTTCCCGCGCCACGACGATGATCGTGTCGTCGCCCGCGATCGTGCCGACGATGTCGTTGAGCGCCGCCCGGTCCAGCGCGCTGGCCAGGAACTGGGCCGCGCCGGGAGGCGTGCGGAGCACCGCGAGGTTCGCCGAGTGGTCCACGGACACCAGCAGCTCGCCGAGCACGCGCGCCAACCGGGACGTGCCGCCCTGCACCCCGCGCACCGGGCTGCCGTCCTCCGGGATCACGTAGACCGGCGCTCCCCCGTCGGCCCCGCGCAGCTTGACCGCGCCCAGCTCGTCGAGGTCGCGCGACAGCGTCGCCTGCGTGACGTCGATGCCTTCCATGGCCAGGGTTTTCGCCAACTCCGACTGGCTGCGGATGGCCCGCTGCGAGACGAGCTCGACGATGCGCCCCTGGCGCGCGGTCCTGGTCATGACCCCGAGTTTTCCAGAAGCCAGACGAGCAGCGCCTTCTGCGCGTGCAGGCGGTTCTCGGCCTCGTCCCACACCGCGCTGTCCGGGCCGTCGAGCACGTCGTCGGTGATCTCCCAGCCGCGGTGCGCGGGCAGGCAGTGCAGAACCGTGGTCTTCACGCCGGTCGCGGCCACCAGGTCGGCGTTCACCTGGTACGGCCGGAACGGGCTGACGCGGTCGAGGCCGTCGTTCTCCTGGCCCATGGACGTCCACGTGTCGGTGATCAGCACGTCCGCGCCCTCGACCGCCGCGCGCGGGTCGGAGATCAGCTCGACCGAGCCGCCGGTGTCGGCGGCGCGCTTCTTGGCGTCGTCGAGGATCCAGGGCAGCGGCACGAACGACGCGGGCGCGGCGATGCGGACGTGCATGCCCGCCGTGGCGCCGCCGAGGAGCATCGAGTGCGACATGTTGTTCGCGCCGTCGCCGAGGTAGGTCGCGGTGAGGCCCGCGAGCTTCCCGTGGCGGCTGCGGATCGTCTGGAGGTCCGCGAGCACCTGGCACGGGTGGAACTCGTCGGTCAGCGCGTTGACGACCGGCACCCGCGACACCGAGGCCATGGCCTCCATGCGCTTCTGCGCGAACGTCCGCCACACCACCGCGTCCACGTACCCGGACAGGATCCGGGAGGTGTCCTCGATGGTCTCCTCGCGGCCGAGCTGCATGGAGCGGCCGTCGACGATGACCGGGTTGCCGCCGAGCTGGGCGATGCCGACCTCGAACGACAGGCGGGTGCGGGTGGAGTTCTTCTCGAAGATCACCGCGACGGACTTGGGGCCCGCCAACGGCTTCGCGCTGAACCGGTCGGCCTTGTAGACGTCGGCCAGGTCGAGGACGGCGGCCTGCTCGTCGGGCGTCAGGTCGTCGTCGCGGAGGAAGTGCCTCGGTGTCATCACGGCTCCAGGAAGGTCGGGAAGTCGGCGACGAGCCGATGGGCGTCGGCTGCTTCGAGCACGAGCGGCGGGGCCAGCCGGATCACGTCGGGCTGGACGGCGTTGATCAGGTAGCCGGCGTTCTGGGCGGCCGCCGCGGCCTTCGCCGAGACCGCCTCGCGCAGCGTGACGCCGAGCAGCAGTCCGGCGCCCCGCACCCCGGAGATGAGCGGGTGGTCCAGCGCCTCGAGACCGGTGGCGATCTCCTTGCCCACCGACGAGACGTGTTCGAGCAGGCCCTCGGACACGACGGTGTCCAGCACCGCGAGCGCGGCCGCGCAGCTCACCGGGTTGCCGCCGAACGTCGTGCCGTGCTGGCCGGGTTCGAGCAGCGACGCCGTGTCGCCCACTGCGATGCACGCCCCCAGCGGGAGTCCGCCGCCGAGGCCCTTGGCCAGGGTGAAGACGTCCGGCACGACACCGGCCTGCTGGAACGCGAACCAGGTGCCGAGGCGGCCGATGCCGGTCTGCACCTCGTCCAGGATCAGCAGCGCGCCGTGCGCGGAGGTGATCTCCCGCGCGGCCTGGAGGTACCCCTCGGGCGGGACCACGACGCCGTTCTCGCCCTGGATCGGCTCGACGATGAACGCGGCGGTCTCGTCGTCGATCGCGGCCTCCAGCGCGGCGACGTCGCCGAACGGGATGTGCGTGACGCCGGGGACGAGCGGCTCGAACGGGGTCCGCTTCGGCGGCTGGCCGGTGAGCGCGAGCGCGCCCATCGTGCGGCCGTGGAACCCGCCGTCGGTGGACACGACCTTCGTGCGGCCGGTCCGACGGCTGATCTTGAACGCGGTCTCGTTGGCCTCGGCGCCGGAGTTGCAGAACAGCACCTTGCCCGCACCGTCCACACCGGACAGCTCGAGCAGCCGCTCGGCCAGCGTCAGCGACGGCTGGTTGATGTAGAAGTTCGAGGTGTGGGACAGCTTCCCGATCTGCTCGGTCACCGCCGCCACGACCGCCGGGTGCGCGTGGCCCAGCGCGTTGACCGCGATGCCCGACACCAGGTCGAGGTAGCGGTTGCCGTCGGTGTCCCAGACGAACGCGCCCTCGCCGCGGTCGAGCGTGATCTGCGGCGTCCCGTAGTTGTTCATCATCGCGGCTTGCCACCGCTGCTGGTCGTTCACAGTTCGTCGTCCCCCATGACCATCGTGCCGACACCGCTGGAGGTGAAGACCTCCAGCAGCACGGAGTGCTCCAGCCTGCCGTCGATGACGTGCGCCTGCGGGACCCCGCCGCGCACCGCCCGCAGGCAGGCCTCCATCTTCGGGACCATGCCGCTGTCCAGGCGCGGCAGCATCTTCTCCAGGTCGTCCGCCTTCACCTGGTGCAGCAGCGACGACCGGTCCGGCCAGTCCGAGTACAGGCCCTCGACGTCGGTGAGGACCACGAGCTTCTTGGCGTTCAACGCGATGGCGAGCGCGCCCGCCGCCGTGTCCGCGTTGACGTTGTGCACCACGCCGTCGACGTCCGGCGCCACCGAGGACACGACCGGGATCCGGCCCGCGCGCACGATGTCCAGCACCGCGTCCGGGTTCACGTCGACGATGTCGCCCACCAGGCCGATGTCCACCGGCAGACCGTCCACGATGGCCGGTCGGCGGCTCGCGGTGAACAGGTGCGCGTCCTCGCCGGACATGCCGACCGCGTGCGGTCCGTGGGCGTTGATCAGACCGACGAGTTCCCGGCCGACCTGGCCCACCAGGACCATGCGGACGACGTCCATCGCCTCGGGCGTGGTGACCCGCAGGCCGCCGCGGAACTCGCTCTCGATGCCGAGCCTCGCCAGCATCGCGCCGATCTGCGGGCCGCCGCCGTGGACGACGACCGGGTGCAGGCCCGCGAGCTTGAGGAACACCATGTCCTCGGCGAAGGCGCGCTTGAGCCGGTCGTCGATCATGGCGTTGCCGCCGTACTTGACGACGACGACCGCGCCCCGGAAGCGCTGCAACCACGGCAGCGCCTCGACCAGGACGGCGGCCTTCTCCTGCGGCGTCCCCGTCACGACGAGTACGCGCTGTTCTCTTCGACGTACTCGTGCGAGAGGTCCGTGGTGAGGATCGTCGCGGTCGCGTCGCCGACGTTGAGGTCGATCACGATCTCGATCTCGCGGCCGGACAGGTCGGCGGCCGAGCGGTCCTCCGCCTTGGTGCCGTTGGCGAACAGGGTGGCGCGGTTGATCGTGATGCCGAGCTTGTCCGGGTCGATCACGGCGTCCGCGCGGCCCAGCGCCATCGCGATGCGGCCCCAGTTGGGGTCCGAGCCGTAGAGCGCGGTCTTGACCAGGTTGTCCTCGGCGACCGTGCGGCCGACCAGCACGGCCTCGGCCTCGGTCGCGGCGCCCCGGACGATGATCGACACCTCCTTGGTCACGCCCTCGGCGTCGCCCTGGAGCTGCTTGACCAGGTCGCCCGCGACGGCCGTGAGCAGCGCGGTGAAGTCCTCGGCGGACGGGGTGACCCCGGACGCGCCGGACGCCAGCACGAGCACGGTGTCGTTGGTGGACGTGCCGCCGTCGACGTCGAGGCGGTCGAACGTCCGGCCGGTGGCCGCGCGCAGGGCGGCGTCCAGCGCCGCGCCGTCGACCACGGCGTCCGTGGTGATGACCGAGAGCATGGTGGCCATGTTCGGGGCGAGCATGCCCGCGCCCTTCACGAACCCGCCGACCGACCAGCCGTCGGCGTGCGCCTCCCACGACTGCTTGGCGCGCGAGTCCGTGGTGAGCACGGCGGTGGCGGCGTTGAACCCGGCCTCCACGGTGCTGTCGAGCGCCTTGGCGGCACTGTCCACACCGGACTTGACCGCGTCCATCGGCAGGCGTTCGCCGATCAGGCCGGTGGAGCAGACGGCGACCTCGATCGCGCCGCAGTCCAGCACCTCCGCGACCTTCTCGGCCGTGGCGTGGGTGTCCTGGAAGCCCTCGGGGCCGGTGCACGCGTTCGCGCCGCCGGAGTTGAGGACCACCGCGGCGAGCCTGCGCTCCTTGATCACCTGCGCCGACCACAGCACGGGCGCGGCCTTGACCTTGTTCGTGGTGAACACGCCCGCCGCCGAGTCGAGCGGACCGGTGTTCACCACCAGCGCCAGGTCCAGCGCGCCGGTCGCCTTGATGCCCGCCGCCACCCCAGCGGCCGTGAAGCCCTGCGGACCGGTAACACCCTTGTCGCGGATCATGGAGCCACTCCCACGGTGGACAGGCCGGTGGTTTCCGGCAGGCCGAGCGCCAGGTTCATGCACTGCACAGCGGCACCGGCGGTGCCCTTGGCCAGGTTGTCGATGGCCGCCACGACGACCAGCCGGTTGAGGTCGGGGTCCACCGCGACCTGGAGCTGCACGGCGTTCGAGCCGAGCACCGCGCCGGTCGTGGGCCAGAAGCCCTCGGGCAGCAGGTGCACGAACGGCTCGTCCGCGTACGCCTTCTCGTAGACCGCGCGCACGTCCTCGGCCCCGGCGCGCAGCTGGGCCGAGCAGGTGGCGAGGATGCCGCGCGGCAGCGGCGCGAGCACGGGGGTGAACGACACCCCGATCGGCCGGTCGGCGACGGCGCTGAGGTTCTGCACGATCTCGGGGGTGTGCCGGTGCGTGCCGCCGACGCCGTACGCGCTCAGCGAGCCCATCACCTCGGAGCCCAGCAGGTTCGTCTTCGCGGCCTTGCCCGCGCCGGACGTGCCGGACACCGCGACGACCACGACCTCGGGCTCGACGAGCCCGGCGGCGACCGCCGGGGCGAGAGCGAGGGACGACACGGTCGGGTAGCAGCCGGGGACGGCGACGCGCTTGACGCCCGCCAGCCTCTCCCGCTGACCGGGGAGTTCGGGCAGGCCGTAGGGCCAGGTGCCCGCGTGCTCGCCGCCGTACCAGCGCTCCCACGCCGCCGGGTCGACCAGCCGGTGGTCCGCGCCGCAGTCGACGACCAGGACGTCGTCACCCAGTTGCGCCGCCAGCTCGGCCGACTTGCCGTGGGGAAGGGCGAGGAAGACCACGTCGTGCCCCGCGAGCACCTCCGGCGTGGTGTCCTGGAGGACGCGGTCGGCGAGCGGCAGCAGGTGCGGCTGGTGGGCGAGCAGCGGACTGCCCGCGTTGCCCCCCGCCGTCAGCGCACCGATCTCCACGTCGGGGTGGGAGAGCAGGAGCCGCAGCACCTCGCCCCCCGCGTACCCGCTGGCTCCAGCGACCGCGATCCGCACTGTCATGCGGATAATTATGCATAGGTCTGCAAACTCACTCAACCCTTATCCGCACCACTATCCGGGTGACGTTGCTCGCTCACCCAGCGCGACCAGGTCAGGGCAGTGGCGACGTGATACCGCATACAGAATCCCGAGGAAGTTCACCCTTGCGTTCCGGGGTCGACGCGACTGGCTGGAGAGGGAGACGTGGAGGCACTGGTGAAAGCCGCGCTGGACACCTTGGACGAGGAGTCGGCCGCGCTCGTCGCGGCCGGATTGGGGAAGCGCTACCGGCGGGAGTACCACTCGACTGCGGTCAGGGGCGGTGACGCGGTCGCGCCGATCCGGTCGACCACCCGGTCCAGGTCGAGGTCCCCCACGCGGATGGTGCGGTCGGCCCCGCCGGTCGCCAGGGTCCGGCCGTCCGCGCTGACCGCCACGTCGGAGAACCGGTCGTACGGGTGGACCGTGATGGTGCCGCACAGCCGTGGCCGCGACGGCCCGTTGGCGGCCGATCTCGCGGCCGCCTCCCCGCCCGCCTTGGCCGGTGACGTCTTCGGCGACGCGGTCCTGTCGTCACCGACGCCCGCACGGGCCGCGGTGGCGCGGCGGGCGTTGCCGCTGGTGGCACGGCGGTGAGGGGCCTGTGGTGGTGGGCGTGCTCATCGTGGAGACCGCCGAACTGGTGGTCCCGTCGACGGCCGTGGCCGGGGTGCGCCGACGGAACGGGCACCACACCGGGTGGCGGGCCGTGCGGGCCGTGCGGGCCGTGCGGGCCGTGCGGGCCGAGGACGGTAAGCCGGGCGTGGTGCCGGTCGACCGGGCCACCGTGGTGGTGAACCCGGTCGCGCCGCTCGACGTCGTGCTGCCGGGCGGCGACCGCGCCTCGGTCACGGCGGTGCGGTTCCGCGCCGACGACCCCGACGACCCCGACGACCCCGACGCGACCGTCGGCGTCATCGGTCGACTGTCTACAAGATGCTGGTGACAGTCTTCAGCGTTTGCGCGCCAGGGTGACGCCGTCGCGGACGGGGAGCATGACCGAGTCGACTCGCTTGTCGGTCACCACGATGTCGTTCATCCGGCGCATCGCGATGTCGCTCGCGTCCCGCGTCGACTCGTCGAGCACGCCGCCGCCGCGCAGCACGTTGTCGAGCACGATCAGGCCGCCGGGGCGCAGGCGGGGCACCAGTTCCTCGTAGTAGTCGGGGTAGCCGATCTTGTCGGCGTCGATGAACGCGAAGTCGACCTCCGGTTCCACGGGCAGGGAGCGCAGGGTTTCCAAGGCCGGGGCCAGGCGCAGTTCGACGCGGTCCGCCACGCCCGCCAGTGCCCAGTAGCGGCGGGCGATGGAGGTCCACTCCTCGCTGACGTCGCACGCCAGCAGGTGCCCGTCGGCGGGCAGGCCGCGGGCGATGCAGAGCGACGAGTACCCGGTGAACACCCCGACCTCGACGGCCCGCCGCGCCCCGACCAGCCGGACCAGCATCGTGAGGAACTCGCCCTCGTCGTGCGAGATCTGCATCCCGGCGGCGCCACCGGTCGCGGCGCGCGTCTCCTCGGCCAACTGGCGGAGGAGGTCGTCGGCGGGCGTGCAGTGGGCCAGCAGGTAGTCGCTGACGCGCGGGTCGATGAGGTCCATGACGCCAAAGTAGCGGGATCCGCCTACCGTGGCGGGCATGGATCTGGTCGGCGCGGCGCGCGCCGGGCTGGCTCGGGTCGCGGACCCCGCGAAGGCCGAGGACATGCGCCGCTACATGAAGTCCGCGCTCCCGTTCCGGGGCGTGGCCAAGCCGGAGCGGAGCAGGCTGGCGAAGGCGCTGTTCGCCGAACACCCCCTGCCGGACAAGGACACCTGGGTCGCGACCGTGCTGGAGCTGTGGCGCGGTGCGGAGTTCCGCGAGGAGCGCTACCTGGCGCTCGACCTCACCGGCGCCTACCCGCGCTGGCAGAACACAGACCTGATGCCGCTCTACGACGAGCTGGTCGTCACCGGCGCCTGGTGGGACTTCGTGGACGAGATCGCGGCCCGCCGCGTCGGCCCCCTGCTGCGCGCCGACCACGACACCCTCGCCCCGCTGATGCGCGTGTGGTCGCGCGACACCGACCGCTGGCGCAGGCGCACGTCCGTCATCTGCCAGCTGGGGTCGAAGGCCGCCACGGACACCGATCTGCTCGCCGACTGCGTCGAGGCGAACGTCGCCGACCCGGACTTCTTCCTGCGCAAGGGGATCGGCTGGGCGCTGCGGGAGTTCGCGAAGACCGAGCCGGGCTGGGTGCGGGCGTTCGTCGAGGACCACCCGACCTTGTCAAAGTTGTCCCGCCGCGAGGCGCTCAAGCACCTCGGGTGAGCCGTCAGCCCCTGGTCGCGTGCCCCGAGTAGGTCAGCGGGAACACCAGGTCACGGCACGTCGCGGGCAGGTCGTGCGCCACCTGCACCACCATCTCGACCTGCACCTCGCCCGCGGGCGGGATCAGCACGGGCGTGTCCATCGGCGCCACGCTGAGCAGCCCGGACGGGCACCCGTCCACCTTGTTGCGCTCGGAGTCCACCGGCGTCCCCGGCAGGGCGGACAGCTTCACCACGATGATGTCCACGTCGTTCGGGTTCGACAGCCGGACCTTCCGCACGCCCTCGCTACCGGGCGTCAGCTCCACGGCCCCGCCGGACACGTCGTCGATCGAGAACGGCTTGAGGTCCGACACCCCGGCCTCGCCCGCGCTCACCGAGTACGCCATGGCGGGCAGCTGGGGCTCCGGCCACGTCAGGTGCATCGCCGCGACGACCGCCGCGCCCACGCCCAGGATGGTCGTGGCCACGGCGATTTCCATTCGCGGGCCCAAACTTCGCATGGCGCAACTCCACAGGCTGTTGCTCCCCAGGCGGTGGGTTCGCCTCTAGCTCCCTGCCGGACCGGCGACCAACTCGCCCGGCAGTTCATCGCTTCGCCCCTCGGCCCCGCGGGCCGCCCGCCAATCTTGGAGAACATTCAACCGAGACGCAAGGACCATTCACCTAACGTGAGCACTCGTCACTAGGGGCTTTCGGCCCGCGACGCACCCCGAAACACATCGTGAACAGGGAGTACGCCGTTATTCCGCGTGACCGTGATTCACCCGGTCGGGCTAGTGGACCCGACCGGGTGTACCAAAGGATTACCGGAGAGTAGCGCCGTGCCGTTCCGCGAGCGCCGCCACGGCCGCGTCCCGCGCGGCGGTGGCCTCCTCGACGGTCAGCGTGCGGTCGGACGCCCGGAACCGCAGCGCGTACGCCAGGGACCGCTTGCCCTCGCCCACCTGCTCGCCCGTGTAGACGTCGAACAGCCGGATGTCCTCCAGGAGGTCACCGCCGCCGGATTCGAGCACAGCGGCCACCTCGGCGGCGGGCACGGCGTCGTCCACGACGACCGCCACGTCGAGCAGCACCGGCGGGTACGCCGAGATGATCGGCGCGGGCCGGTTGTCGTTGAGCGGCAGCGCGTCCAGGTCCAGCTCCATCGCGACCGTGCGCTTGGGCAGGCCGAGGGCCTCCACGACCTTCGGGTGCAGCTCGCCCGCGTGGCCGACCGGCCAGTCGCCGACGCGCAGCTCCGCGCAGCGGCCGGGGTGCCACGGCGCGAGGTCGGACGCGACCACGCGCAGCGTCACGCCGTACGCGCGCCCGACGAGCTTGGCGGCCTCGACCGCGTCCGCCCAGTCGGCCTGGCGGCCCTTGCCCCACCAGCCCGCGTGCTCGCGGTGCCCGGCCAGCACGACGGCGACGTGCACCGGCTGCTGCGGCAGCGCCGCGAACATGGACGCCACCTGCGCGTCCGTGGGCCGCTGCGCCACGCCGACGTCCGGCACCGGCACCTGCTGGGTGCGCGGCAGCGTGACCTGGGCGATGTTGAACAGCGCCACGTCCTTCTGGCCGCGCGACAGGTTGCGCTGCACGGCGTCCAGCAGGCCGGGCAGCAACGTCGTGGCCAGCGCGTGCTTGTCCGCCTCGAGCGGGTTCAGCACGCTGACGACGTTGCGCCGCGAGTCGTTGGCGTTCAGCCCGAACGAGTCGAACACCGCGGGCGAGACGAACGGGAACGGCAGCACCTCGGTGTAGCCGTCCTCGGCCAGCGCGCGCGACACCGTGCGGCGGCGGCGCTGCTGCTCGGTCAGGCCGCGACCGGCGGGGGCGGGCGGCAGCGTGGACGGGATCGTCTCGAAGCCCTCCAGCCGCAGCACCTCCTCGACCAGGTCGGCGGGCTGCACGAGGTCCGAGCGCCACGTCGGCGGCGTCGCCGTGACCAGGGTCTGGCCGTCGTCGCCGGTGCTGACCTCGACCAGGCAGCCGATCTGGCCGAGCCTGCGCGCGGTCACGCCGCGGGCGTAGCGCACGCCCGCCACGCGGTCCGGCAGGTCGATCGGCATGGTGACCGGGCCGGGCAGCACGGGCGAGCCGACGTCCGTGCGGCCGGGCTTGATCGAGCCGTCGCCGTAGACGTGCAGCAGCTTCGCCGCGCGCTCCAAGGCGACCGGGGACAGCGCCGGGTCGACCGTGCGCTCGTACCGCTTGGCCGCCTCACTGGGCAGCTTGTGGCGGCGCACGGTGCGGGCGATGGTCGCCGGGTCCCAGATGGCGGCTTCCAGCAGGATGTCGCTGGTCTTGTCGCCGACCTCGGTCGACGCGCCGCCCATGACACCGGCCATGGAGATGACGCCGCTGTCGTCGGTGATCACGATGTCGTCCGCGTCGAGCACGCGCACGGTGTCGTCGAGCGTGGTGAGCTTCTCGCCCGCCTTCGCCCGCCGCACGACCAGGTTGCCGCGCACCTTCGAGGCGTCGAACGCGTGCAGCGGGTGCCCGAGCTCGATCATCACGTAGTTGGTCACGTCGACCGGCAGCGAGATCGAGCGGATGCCCGCGAGCATCAGCCTGCGGCGCATCCACCACGGCGTCGGCGCGGTCGGGTCGACCCCGCTGACCTGGCGCGCCACGAACCGCGCGCAGCCCGCCCGGTCCTCGATGTGGACGGGCCACACCTCGCCCTCGGCCTCGGGGACCTCGACCACGGCCGGGTCGCCGAACGCCACGTCGAACGCGCAGGCGATCTCGCGGGCCAGGCCGCGCACCGAGAAGGCGTAGCCGCGGTCCGGCGTGGGCGTGATCTCCAGGACGGTGTCGTCCAGGCCGAGCAGCTCCACGGCGTCGTCGCCGGGCTGCGCGGTGCCGCTGGGCAGCACGAGGATGCCCGAGTGGTCGTCGCCGAGGCCCAGCTCGTCGGCGGCGCAGATCATGCCGTCGCTGGTGTGGCCGTAGGTCTTGCGCGCGGCGATGGTGAAGTCGCCGGGCAGCACAGCGCCGGGCAGCGCCACGACGACCGTGTCGCCCTCGACGAAGTTCGTGGCGCCGCAGACGATCCCGTTGACCTTGCCGGGCCCGACCTCGACCTGGCAGTAGCGGATCGGCTTCTTGAACTCGGTGAGCTCCTCGATCTCGACCACGCGCGCCGCGACGATGGGACCGCTGACGGGCCCGAGCGGGCGCACGTCGTCGATCTCCATGCCGATCCGGATGAAGGCCTCGGCCAGTTCGTCCGGCGTGGGCGCCTCGGCGAACTCGAGGTGCTCGGTCAACCAGCTAACCGGAATACGCACCGGTCAGGCCTCCGTTCCGAAGGGCAGCGTGAAGCGGACATCGCCCTCGACCATGTCGCGCATGTCGGGCAGGCCGTTGCGGAACTGCAGCGTGCGCTCGAGGCCCATGCCGAAGGCGAAGCCCGAGTAGACGTCCGGGTCGACGCCGGTGGCGCGCAGGACGTTCGGGTTGACCATGCCGCAGCCGCCCCACTCGACCCAGCCCGCGCCGCCCTTCTTCTCCGGGAACCAGACGTCCACCTCGGCGGACGGCTCGGTGAACGGGAAGAAGTGCGGGCGCAGCCGCGTCTTCGAGTGCTCCCCGAACATGGAGCGCGCGAACGCGTCCAGGGTGCCCTTGAGGTGCGCCATGGTGAGGCCCTTGTCGATGGCGAGGCCCTCGACCTGGTGGAACACCGGCGTGTGCGTGGAGTCCAGCTCGTCCGTGCGGAACGTGCGACCGGGGCACACCACGTAGATCGGCGGCGTGCGCTCCAGCATCGTGCGGGCCTGCACCGGCGAGGTGTGCGTGCGCAGCACCAGGCCCGAGTCGGCGGGCGCGACGTAGAAGGTGTCCGACATCGTGCGCGCCGGGTGGTCCTTGCCGAAGTTCAGCGCGTCGAAGTTGAACCACTCCGTGTCGAGCTCGGGGCCCTCGGCGACCTCGTAGCCCATGGCCACGAAGACGTCGGCCACGCGCTCGGCGAGCGTGGTGATGGGGTGGCGGGCGCCGCGCGGCGTCCGGTCCCACGGCAACGTGACGTCGACGGACTCCTCGCGCAGGACGTGCTCGTCCCGCTCGGCCTGGAGCACGACGAGGCGTTCGTCGAACGCCTTCTTCACGGCGGCCTGGGCCACGTTGACCCGCTTGCCCGCCTCGGCCTTGGCCTTGGGGGGCAGCGCGCCGATCTCGCGGCGGGCCAGCAGGACCGGGGACCGGTCGCCGACGTGCGCGGGCTTCAGCGCGGCGAGCGCGTCGAGGTCGGCCGCGGCGGCGAACGCCTCCTGGGCCTTCTGGACGGCCGCGTCGAGGGCCTCCGGCGCGAGCGCCGCGACCTCCTTGGGGTCGTACGGGTCGTTTGCTCCGGACATGAGTGGTGGACAGCTCCCGTTGGGCACGTCGCGGATAGGCGGAATCGACTCCACCACCCGACACGCGGCGGAGCAGGCCGATAGTAGGCGATCGACTCCGCGGGCTTCCCCCGCGTGCCCGGTCGATCGCCCAGCGGGCGTTCGGTGACGTCAGCGGAACGGGTGACGGGCCACGAGGTCGAGCGCCGAATCCGCGGTGGGTTCGACGGCCGTGGCGGCGCGGGCGTCGCGGAACCCGCGCTCCACGGCGGGATCGGCGTCGCCGCACAGCTTCATGGCCAGGTCGGTGACGGTGAGCAGGGCGTCGGCGGCGGCGAGGGTTAGCTGGCACGCCTTGCGCCGGGCGCGGGCGGGTTCCCAGCCGTGTGCGGCGAGGGCGTCGTCGTGCAGGACGCGGACGGCGTCGGTGCGCAAGCGCATGCGGGCCAGGTCGGCGGCCGGGTCGCGGCGGTGGCGCAGGGTGGCGGCGAGCGCGCCCTCCATCAGGCCGAGCGCGACGGAGGAGCCCAGCAGCGCGAACCACGGCAGGGCGTCGTGCAGGAGGGTGTCCAGTCCCGCGCCGTCCGCGCCGAGGCGGCAGCTCGCGGGGACGCGGACGGGGTCGGCCCAGACCGTGGTGGCGCCGCTGCCGCGCAGGCCGATGCCGTCGGGGAACGCCGGGACGAGCAGGTCGGGGGCGTGGCCGGAGACGAGCCAGAGGGTCGCCGCCCCCGGTTCGCGGACCGGGGCGGACGACCAGACGTAGCTGTCGGCCTCGCCCGCCGAGATCACCCGCGTCTTGCGATCCCGCAGGGACACGACGTCGCCCCGCCGGGACGCGGTGCCGGTCGGGGCGAGGAGGTCGCCGGTGTGGAAGACCGCGAGCGTGGCGAGGTGCCGCCCGGCGGCGACCTCGGTGCGGAGGGCGCGGTCGCCGTGCCGGTCCAGCACGGCGACCGCGGCGAAGTGCGAGCGCAGCACGGTCGCGGTCCCGGCGCAGTGCCGGGCGACCTCCTCCACGACCCGACTCGCCTCCGCCGGTCCCTGCCCGCCGCCGCCGAGGCCGCGCGGGACCGTCATGCCGAGGATCCCGGCGCGGCCGAACGCCTGCACGGCCGCGCGCGGGAACCGGTGGTCGCGGTCGGTCGCCACCGCGGCGGGGGCGACGACGGTCCTGGTGATCCGGGTCAGCTCGGAGCGGAGCGACATCGTCCTCCCCCTTCGGTGTCAGGTCGGCGGGTAGAGCGAGTAGGACGGGAAGTTGCCGTACAGCCGTTCGCCCGCCGGTCCCTCGGTGACGGCGTGGACCAGCAGCGCGCCGCCGACGAACGCCCCGCGCCAGGACGCGCCCCGGCCGCCGAAGACCTCGTCGCGGTCGCCGCGCGAGCGGGGTTTGTTGACGCCGACCTTGAACGCCTGGAGGTCGGCGGACAGCCGTTTCGCGGTGGCCCGGTCGTCGCACGCGAGCGTCGCGACCAGTGCCCCGTTGCTCGCGTTCATCGCGGACAGGAGTTCGGCTTCTGTATCCACCAGGACAATCGTGTCCACGGGCCCGAAGGGTTCGGCGTAGTGCAGGGGCGACGAGCGCGGCGGCGACAGGATCGCGGTCGGCGGCAGGTAGGCGGCGGTCTGCTGGCCGGGCAGGAAGCGGCCGTCGTCGAGCGAACCCCGGTAGAGCGGGACGCCGCCCATCCGGACGGCCTCGTCCACCACGTCGGTCAGCTCCTTGGCCTTCGCGTCGGTGATCAACGGCCCGAAGTCCAGGTCCGGCAGCGGGTCGTCCGGGTGCTCGACGGCCAGCGGGTGGCCGAAGGCGACACCGCGCACGGCGGGCAGGTAGACGGCGAGGAAGCGGTCGAACAGCTCCCGCTGCACCACGTACCGCGGGTAGGCCGTGCAGCGCTGCTTGGCGTAGTCGAACGCCTTGCGGATCTGCGGGCCGAGGCTGTCCCAGTCGCCGAACTCCCAGATGCCCCAGCAGTTCAGCCCCTCCTGCTCCAGGACGTGCCGTTTGTCGGAGTCGACCAGGCTCGCCACGATCTCGCCGCCGACGCCCCGCCCGCCGACGAACGACAGGCAGCCGATGTCCGGCGACCCGACCAGCACCGGCGACAGCTCGCCGCCGCTGCCGCTGACCAGCGTGAGCGGCAGGCCGTGGCGGGCGGCCAGCGCCGTGGCCAGGGTCAGGCAGCTCACGCCGCCGTCGGTCGGGGCCTTGGCGATGGCGGCGTTGCCCGCGAGGACCTGCACGAGCATCGCGTGCACCAGGACGCTCATCGGGTAGTTCCAGCTGGCGATGTTGCTGACCGGGCCGCTCAACGGCGTGCGGCCCGCCAGCATCGCGTCGATCTCCTCGACGTACCAGCGCACCCCCTCGACGCACCGGTCCACGTCGGCGGTGGCGAGCCGCCACGGCTTGCCGATCTCCCACACCAGCAGCAGGGACAGCAGGTCCCGATGGGTTTCCAGGTCGTCCAGCGCGGCCGTGACACGGGCTTTCCGTTCTTGGAGCGGCACTTCGGCCCACGCGCGGTGGTCGTCGAGCGCGGCCGCGACGGCGGCACGGGCACTCCCCGCGTCCAGCCGGGGCGGACCGGCGATGGTGCTGCCGTCGACCGGGGAGGTCGCCGGGCTGGGCAGGCCCTCCCGACGCCAGCGGCCGCCGTAGAAGTTGAGGAGGCGGTCGTCGTGGAACGCCTCCGGGGCGATCTCGGCGCAGCGGGCGTACAGCTCGCGCCACGACGTTCCGGGCTTGAGGATCAAGGACATGCGCGGACCTCCCGGTCTAGCGGTTCTGCACGTGCTGCCAGCCGAAGCGGCCCTTGATGCAGAGGTTCCCGTGGGTCACCGAACTGTCGTGCGGTGACGTGACCTTGACGATCTCGTTGTCCTGCACGTGGAGCGTGAGGTTGCAGCCGACGCCGCAGAACGTGCAGACGGTCGTGGTCTCGGTCTGCCGCTCCTCGTCCCACGTGCCGTTCTCGCGCCGGTCGTGCTCGGCCTTGAAGCTCAGCGCGCCCGTCGGGCACACCTCGACGCAGTTGCCGCAGTACACGCAGGCGCTGTCCGGCAACGGGTTCGCGAACTCGGTGGAGATCCGCGCGTCGAAACCGCGGCCCGCGACCGTGATGGCGAAGGAGTTCTGCCACTGGTCGCCGCACGCGTCGACGCACTTGTAGCAGAGGACGCACTTGCCGTAGTCCCGCACGTACAAGGCGTTGTCGACCTTCACCGGTTGACGCACGGTCGCGGCCGTCATCCCGTCCGGGATCTCGTGCTCGCCGGGCTGCCGGTGGTCGCGGTCGTCGCTGGGCGGCGAGGGCGGCCCGAACCGCTCCGGCTCGGCGCCGGTGTCCTCCATCCACCCCTGGACCTCCGGCGTGGTGGACAGGTCGGTCGCCGACGCCAGCAGCTCCAGCACGACCTTGCGGCTGGTCCTGGTCCGGTCGGTGTCGGTGCGCACGACCATGCCCGGCTCGACCTTGCGCGAGCACGACGGGACGAGCGTCCGCGAGCCCTCGACCTCCACCATGCAGACGCGGCAGGCGTTCGCGGGCGCGAGCGTGTCGCCGTAGCAGAGCGTGGGGATCTTCGTGCCCGCCGCGGTGCAGGCGTCGAGGATCGTGGCGTTCTCCGGCACTCGCACGGGTTCGCCGTCCAGCTGGAACTCGACGAGCCTGCGCGGCAACCCGATGTCGATGGCGGTCATGCGCGCGTCCCCTTCTCGAGTGCGCCGAGGCGGTCGATGGCCGATTCGATGGCGTTCCACGCGGTCTGGCCGAGGCCGCAGATGGAGGAGTCGCGCATGACCTGGCCGACCTCGCGCAGCACCTTCAGGTCGTCGCTGTCGGTGCTGAGCTTCCGACCGCCGACGACGCGGTGCAGCGCCTCCTCCTGGCGCACGGTGCCGATGCGGCACGGCACGCACTGCCCGCACGACTCGTCGCGGAAGAACGCGGCGATGCGCAGCAGGAACCCGCCCAGGTCGGCGGTGTCGTCCAGCACCAGCACCACGCCGGACCCCAACGTCGTGCCCGCGGCCCGCGCGTCCTCCATGGTGAGCTTGAGGTCCAGCTCGTCCGGCCGGACGAACCCGCCCGCCGCGCCGCCGAGCAGGATCGCCCGCAGCTCCCGGCCGTCCGGCACGCCGCCCGCCAGGTCCAGCAGCTCACCGAGGGTCGCACCGAACGGGACCTCGTAGACGCCGGGCCGCTTCACGTTGCCGGACAGGCAGAACAGCTTCGACCCGGTCGACCCCGCCGTGCCGATCCCGGCGTACGCCTCGCAGCCCTCCGTGAGGATCAGCGGGACGTTGACCAGCGTCTCGACGTTGTTGACCACGGTCGGCTTGCCGAACAGGCCCGCCTCCACCGGGAACGGCGGTTTCGTCCGGGGTTCGCCGCGGAAGCCCTCGATGGAGCCGAAGATCGCGGTCTCCTCGCCGCAGATGTACGCGCCCGCGCCGCGCCGGATCTCGATGTCGAACGAGAATCCCGCGTGTCCCATGATGTTGTCACCGAGGAAACCGCGTTCACGCGCCTTGGCGAGGGCGTTCTCCAGCAGGTGCAGCGCCAGCGGGTACTCGCCGCGCAGGTACAGGTAGCCCTTGGCGCAACCGGTGGCGAACGCCGCGATGGTCATCGCCTCGACCAGCGCGAACGGGTCGCCCTCGAGCAGCACGCGGTCCTTGAACGTGCCGGGCTCGCTCTCGTCGGCGTTGCACACCAGGTAGTGCGGCCGGACCGGCTGCCTCGCCGTGGCGTCCCACTTGCGGCCGGTCGGGAACGCCGCCCCGCCGCGGCCCATCAGCTTCGAGTCGGTGACCTCGCGGATCACGCCGACCGGGCCGAGCAGCAGCGCGTTGCGCAGCCCCGAGTACCCGCCGCTGGCGCGGTAGTCGTCCAGGCTCGTCGGGTCGACCACTCCGACCCGCTTGAGCAGCCGCAGGCTCGGGTCGCCCTCCTGCGGGACGCGCGTCCGTTCGTCCACAGTGGAGGGACCATGCTTCGCGGCCGTGACGAGCGCTTGTGGTTCGGCCGGTGCCAGCAGCTGTTCGGTCGCGGGGTCGCCCGCCTGGAACACCAGCGCGGCGGGCGCGCGTTCGCAGACGCCGAGGCACGGGCTGCGCAACCACGTGACGTCACCGGTCTTGCCGCTCGCCGGGCCGAACGCGTCGGCGAGGGCATCGATCAGCTTCTCGGCCCCGTTGACCTTGCAGGCCAGGTCGACGCAGGCGTGCACGACCCGCTTCGGGCGTTCCACCAGGGAGAACAGCGAGTAGAAGCTGGCGACGCCGTACGCGTCGGTGGGCGGCACCTCCAAGGTCTGGCAGACGTGGTTGAGCGCGCCCTGGCTGATCCAGCCGACCCGGTCGTTGACCGCGTGCAGCGCGGGCAGCAGCAGGTCCCGCGTCGGCGGCTTCCCGGCGACGGCCCGGTCCACGGCGTCCCGCTCGTCGTCGGTCGGGGTGAAGCTGAGGAACTTCAGGTCCACGGTGACTCCCCCTTCAGACGGGCACGACGGTGAACCGGTCGTCCTCGGTGAACCCCGGCGGCAGCTTGTCGACCCGGATCGCGGACGCCTTGTACTCGGCGGTGCCCGCGATGGGGCAGGTCGCCTCGATGGTGATCACGTTGACGTCGATCTCGTCCGGGAAGTGGAACGTCATGAACGCCAGCCCCGGCTTGAGCCCGTCGTCGATCCGCACCGGCGCGACGATCGCGCCCCGCCGTGAGGAGATCTGCACCAGCTCGTCCTCGCGGACGCCGAGCAGTTCGGCGTCGGCCTGGCACAGGTCCAGGGTCTCGCCGCGCCGCAGCGGCGACTCGAAACCGCCGGACTGGACGCCGGTGTTGTAGGAGTCCAACCGCCTGCCCGTGGTGAGGCGCAACGGGAACTCGGTGGTGAGGAGGTCGACCGGCGGGCTGTGGTCCAGCACCGAGAACGGCGCGGGCCTGCCGCGCTTGGCCGGGTCGTCCTCCCACAGGCGGCCGTGCAGGAAGCTCGGCTCCAGGGTGTCCTCGCTGTAGCAGGGCCACTGGATGCCGCCGAGGTCGGCGAGCCGCTGGTAGGTCATGCCCGTGTGCATCGGCGACAGCTGCCGGAGTTCGTCCCACACCTGTTCGGCGCTGGAGTAGTCCCACTCGTCGTGGCCGAGCCTGCGGGCGAGGTCGCAGAGGATCGCGATGTCGTCCCGCGCGCCCTCGGGCGCCTGCAACGCTTTGCGCACGCGTTGGACGCGGCGCTCGCTGTTGGTGAACGTGCCGTCGGTCTCGCACCAGGCGGCGGACGCGGGCAGCACGACGTCGGCGAGCTGCGCGGTCTTGGTGAGGAAGATGTCCTGCACCACCACGTGGTCGAGGTTCGACAGGCGTTTGCGGGTGTGCTCGGAGTCGGCCTCGGACTGCACCGGGTTCTCGCCGATGATGTAGACGCAGGTCATGTCCCCGCGCTCCATCGCCTCCAGCATCTGCGTGAGGTTCTGCCCCTTGTACGGCGGGATGTGCGAGCCCCACAGCGCGTCGTACTTCGCGCGGACCTCGGGGCTCAGGACGTCCTGGAACCCCGGCAGCCGGTCCGGGATCGCGCCCATGTCGCCGCCGCCCTGCACGTTGTTCTGCCCGCGCAACGGGTTCAGGCCCGCGCCGTAGCGGCCGACGTGCCCGCAGAGCAGGGCGAGGTTGATCAGGGAGAGGACGTTGTTCGTGCCGTTGTGGTGCTCGGTGATACCGAGCGTCCACGACATCTGGCCGCGGTCGGCGCGGGCGTAGGCGTGGGCGAGTTCGCGGATCAGCTCCCGCGGGACGCCGGTCACCTCCTCGGCGACCTCCAGCGTCCACGGCTCGACGGACGCCTTGAACTCGGCGAACCCCTCGGTGGCGCGCTCGATGAACGCGGCGTTGGCGAGGTTGGAGTGGATGATCTCGCGAGCGATGGCGTGGGCCAGCGGGATGTCCGTGCCCACGTGCAGTTGGAGCCACCGGTGGCCCCACTTGGCGGTGCTGGTGCGGCGGGGGTCGACCACGAACAGCTTCGCGCCCTTGTGCACGGCTTTGAGGACGTGTTGGAAGAAGATCGGGTGCGCTTCCCGCGCGTTCGAGCCCCACAGCACGATCACGTCGGCGTCCTCGATCTCCCGGTAGGACGACGTGCCACCACCGCTGTCGAACACACGGGCCAGGCCGGCGACGCTCGGCGCGTGACAGGTGCGGTTGCAGGAGTCCACGTTGTTGGTGCCGATCACCGCACGGGTGAACTTCTGGGCCACGTAGTTCATCTCGTTGGTGGCCCGCGCACACGAGAACATCCCGAACGCATCAGGCCCCTTGGCAGCCACGTTCCGCCGAAACCCCTCAGCCGCCCGCCCCAACGCCTCGTCCCAACTGGCAGGCCTCAACACCCCGTGCTCCCGCACCAACGGCTCCACCAGCCGCACGTACGGCTCGCTCTTCCTGCGCTTCATCGCAGACCTCCCGCGCACGGCACTAATAGTCGACTGTATGCAACATACGTTATGTGACCACCACCACGAAGGGAAGACCCCAACCCAGCGAAAGACCCCGCCCCCGGCGGCCAGCACGAACCCGGCCACCTTCACCCCATCGAGCGAACCGACCGAACAGCCACCTTCACGCAATCGGGCAGCCCACATCCCGCCCCGACACCGCCCAACAAGAAGCCGACAACCGCCTTCAGACCAGCCCGCACTCCAGGTGACCAGCGATCACACGACCCTTGCCACCCCGGCGACCACCCTCGCGCGACGAAGCAGACCGACCCCAGTTCCAGCACCCCCGCAGCCAGCGCGCACCCGACCAACCGCGCGGACACTTCACCCGATCAAGCAGACCAAGCCGCGCCCCGTCATCACCCCGCGGTCAGCCCGAACCCCGCCACCCGACCACCGCCAGCCACGACCCCAAAGACCAGCCACACCCCGGCACCGCCCCGCAGTCAGCGCGACCCCTGCCAACTCAACGACCGCCTCCATGCGACCGAGGTGACCAGCCGCGCCCCGGCACCACATCGCCGTCAACGCGAACCCATCCCCCGACCCAAGACCAGCCACACCCCAACGCCGCCCCACGGTCGGCGCGAACCCCGCCAACCCGACGACCGTCTCCCACGCTCCAAGACCAGCCACGCCCCGGCAGTGCTTCACGGTCAGCGCGAACCTTCGCCAACCCGACAACCGCCTTCATGCGACCAAGCCCCCGCCATCTCGCCTCAATGACCAGCGCCGCAACAAGCAGTTGCCTTCACCCGATCGAGCAGACCAACACCCACCCGACTCCACTCGGCGGCAGACAGGAACCCCGCCAACCCCGCGGCCGCTCTCGCCCTGGAGCAGAACAAGCCTTCGCCCCGACACCGCCCGGCGGCCAACACCAGCCCGCCCCCTCCATCTCCTTCTCGCGGTCGAGCGGACCGGCCCCCGCGCCGGCATCGCGGGTTGCCGGCGCGAGGGTCGGGGTCAGGCAGTGGGGACTACGGCGGCGTTGGTGCGGTTGAGGAGGTCGATGGCGGCGTAGACGTTGCGCAGCGCTGGCGCGGGGATTCGGGTCAGGTCGGCTATCTCCACCACCGCGCCGATGATGGCGTCGATCTCCAAGGTCTTGCCCGCTTCCAGGTCTTGGAGCATCGAGGTCTTGTGGTGGCCGACTCGGCGGGCTCCGTCGATGCGCTTCTCGATGGACATCTCGGGGCTGCTGCCCGCCGCTCGGGCGATGGCCATGGTTTCGGCCATCATCGTGGCGACCAACTCCCTCGTGTCGTCGTGGGCGCAGATCTCGGCCATGGTGGCTCTCGTGAGGGCGCTCAGGGGGTTGAAGGCGACGTTGCCCATGAGCTTGATCCAGATGTCGTCGCGCAGGTTCGGCTCGACGGGGCACTTCAGGCCGCCCGCGATCATGGCGCGGCTGAGGGCCTCGCACCGTTCCGAGACTCCGCCCGCCGGTTCGCCGATGGAGAACCGGGTGCCCTCCAGGTGGCGGATGACGCCGGGCTCCTCGATCTCGGTCGAGCAGTACACGACGCAGCCGATCGCACGGCTCGTCTCGAGGACCGCGCTGACGGAGCCGCCGGGGTCGACGGCCTCGATGCGGTGGTTCTCCAGCGGGTGCCCGGCGAGGCCGTGGAAGTACCACCACGGGATGCCGTTCTGCGCGGCGATCACGGCGGTGTCCTTGCCCAGCAACGGTTTGAGCAACGGCCCCGCCGACGCGTAGGTGTGCGCCTTCAGGCCGAGGAAGACGTAGTCGACCTCGCCGATGAGCGCGGGATCGTCGGTGGCGTGCGGGTGTTCGGTGAAGTCCCCCCGCGGGCTGAGGACGCGCACGCCGTGCGCCCGCAACGCGGCGAGGTGCGGACCCCGCGCGACCAGGTGGACCTCTACTCCAGCGCGATGCAGGGCTGCGCCCACATAGGCGCCGATCGCTCCTGCTCCGAGAACGGCGACTCTCATGTCCTGCCTCGTCTCGTATCCGAGTGATTGCATACAGTATACCGATTTGCGCGAACGGCGATAGAGGGGAGGATTCGCACACGAAACGCGATCGGGTGATTACACAGAGTCCGACATCGGCGACAATTGGCCCGTCACGCCAGCAACGTGACGTACCGCACTCTGAACTTTGCATACAACAACCTGTATGCTGAAACCATTCACCCAACGAGCGAGGAGGTGGCCATGAACCAGCCGACACCGTTCCCCGGCGACGTGACCACCGGACGCCGCGGTTCGCGCGCCGCGCTGAGCGGCGCGGCGGCCAAGCGCGTGGAGCGGCCCGCGCCGCTCCGCCAGGCCGTGTACGAAGCCCTGATCGAGCTGATCGTGAACCGCACCCTGAAGCCCGGCCAGCACCTGGTCGAGGTCGAGCTGGCCGAGTACCTCGGGGTCAGCAGGCAGCCGGTGCGCGAGGCCCTCCAGCGCTTGCAGACCGAGGGCTGGGTCGACCTCAAGCCCGCGCAGGGCGCGTTCGTGCACCTGCCGACCGAGGAGGAGGCGGACCAGCTGCTCAGCGTCCGCGCCGTCCTCGAAACGCACTCCGCCCGCCTCGCGGCGGAGCGCGCCACCGAAGCCGACGTCGACCACCTGTGGGAACTCCAGGGCAGGGGCCAGGCCGCGGTGGAGGACGACGACGTCGAGGGCGTGGTGGCCGCGAACGCCGAGCTGCACGCCTTCATCACCAAGCTGTCCGGCAACACCGTGCTCGCCGAGATGATCGGCATGGTCGACCGCCGCGTGCGGTGGTACTACACGCCGATCGCGGGCAGGCGCGGAGCGGACTCGTGGGTCGAGCACGCCAACCTGATCCAGGCCATCTCCGCGAACAACGCCGACCTCGCGGGTTCGATCATGTCCCAGCACACCGACCGCACCCGGCAGGCCTACCACGACCGGCCGCGGGGCGACCGCGCCTGATCCCACCACCGGTGCCATCACCACCTCCTCGCGAGGGCGGTGATGGCCACCACTACCACCCACATTGCATACGAAAGCCTGTATTCTGAATCCATCAGGCGGGGTCAGTGTCGACCCGAACGCCTCACCCGGCACGCACGGCCCCGACGGGGCATCGTCGACGGGAGGAGGCGCACCCGAAAGCCACCGTCCACTGTGGACGTGACAAGTGAAGGAGAAGGTCATGGCGAACTGGTTCACCGAGGCGCTGAACCGCCCACGCGGGTTCTCCGCGGACGGCCGCGTGCTCGGACTAGGACTGGCCACCGCGCTGGAAGCACAGCGCCGCAAGGACGAGTCGGTCACCGGAGTCGAGGACTACCTCCGCGAAACCGCGGCAAAGGACCAGGGCAGCTCCGCAATGCACTGACCCCAACGCCAACACTCGACAGCCAACAGCCGGCAATCAGCCGGTGCCGACAGCTGACGGATGCCGACAGCTGACCGACGCCAGCAGCTGATCAACGCTGGCAGGCGATCAGTGCCAAACAAGCGACCAATGGCCAACCGGCGACCGGCACCAGCACCAGCACCAGCACCAGCACCAGCACCAGCACCAGCACCAGCACCAGCAAACACCCGGTGCCAGCACCAGCAAACGCCGGTATCAGCGGATGTCGTGCCGACAGGCGGTCAGTGTCAGCACGCGATCGGTGCCAGCGCGTGATCAGTGCCGGAAGGTGATCGACGTCGGCAGGTACTCCGTACCAACCGTCGATCGGCTGGCGGACTACCTGGTACAAACGGTCAACCGATATCGCCCGGTGGTCAAAGCTGGGAGGTGATCGGTGCCTGCGGGTTGCCGGTACCAGCGGATGACCGATGCTGACAAGTGATCTACGTCGACCGCCGATCGATACTGGTGGAAACCAGTACCAGCAGGCGACCGATGCCGACCAGCCGTCAGGGCTGGGAAGCGATCCGTGCCAGCAGGTGACCGATGCCAGTAGGTGGTCCGCGCCAACCGCCGATCAGTGCCGACGGACGACCGGGACCAGTGGTGAACTGTTGTGTACCGGTGGTCACGGCTGGGAGGCGGTGCCGCGGTGAGTTGCCGGTGCTGGTGGATGTCGCCGGGTGATCTACGCCAACGGTCGGTCGGTGTCGATGAGCGGCCCAAGGTCGGCAGGCGACTGACGCCGGCAAGTGATCACCATCCGCGACCGATACCCGCATGCCGGTGGGGCACGGCAGGTCGTGGAGCTCGGCGCGGCCGGTGTTGACGGCGTTCGAGGCAGTCGGGGCAGGCCCGAAACCGGCTCGTGCGGGGACAGCCGGGTGGCGAAGGTGTTCCGCCACCCGACCGTGCCCGTCATCGGCCGCTCCGCAACTCCGCTTCTCCCGACTCCGACTCCGCCTCCGCCGCCCTCAGCTCCGCCGCCTCCCGGCGACGGGTGCCGATGAGGCTCGCGATCGTGGTGACCAGCAGGGTCGCCACGATCACGCCGAGGGACACCGCGATCGGCACCTCCGGGGCCCACGACACCCCGTGGTGGTGCAGGGCCTCGAAGATGAGCTTCAGGCCGATGAACGCGAGCACGAACGCCAGGCCCTTGCTCAGGTAGATGAGCCGGTCCAGCAGCCCTCCCACGAGGAAGAACAGCTGCCGCAGCCCCATGAGCGCGAACGCGTTGGCCGTGAACACGAGGTACGGCTCCTTGGTCAGCCCGAAGATCGCCGGGATCGAGTCGACCGCGAACAGCAGGTCCGTGGTGCCGACCGCGATCATCACGATCAGCATCGGCGTCACGACCCGCCGCCCGTTCACGCGGGCCGTGACCGCCGCGCCGTGGTAGCCCTCCGAGGTCGGCACGACCCGCCGCACCACGCGCAGCGCGGCGTTCTCGGTGAACTCGGCCTCACCAGACCCGGACGACTCGCCCAGCAGCTTCCACGCGGTGAACACGAGGAACGCGCCGAAGACGTAGAACAGCCAGTCGAACCGGGCGATCGCGCTCGCCCCCGCCAGGATGAACACCGCCCGCAGCGCCAGCGCGATCACGATGCCGACGAGCAGCACCTTCTGCCGGTACTGCCGCGGCACCGAGAACCTGGACATGATCAGCACGAACACGAACAGGTTGTCCACGCTGAGCGAGTACTCGGTGATCCACCCGGCGAAGAACTCCCCGCCGTACCGGCCACCCGCGAGCAGCGTGACCCCGAGCCCGAACACGACCGCCAGCGACACGTACCCGAGCACCCACAGCAGGGACTCGCGGAACGACGGGTCACGGGGGTTGCGGGCCACGAGCCAGAAGTCGAACCCGACGACGGCGGCGAACCCGCCCACGGTGGCGAGCCACACCCAGGTGTGCAGATCCATGCTCAGGTCCTTCCGGCGCGGGACGGATGTCGGGAACGCCTGCGCTCACGGGCTTCCGCGAGCGCCGCGGCGTGCACGACGTACCGCTCGAACAGTTCGGCCGCCCTGGGGTTACCCGCTCGCACGCGCCGCAGCCATCCCGGCGCGATCCGCTCGTGCAGCCACAGGAACCCGATGGCCCACCCGAGGCTCACCATCGCCTGGTACGCCAGGAACCCCACCAGGTCGGAGGGCCAGCCGGGCCTACCGCCGAGCACCAGCCCGGACAGCACCTCGTGCGCCAGCCGCGCCAGCGGGAAGCCGACGAACCAGAACAGCGCGGCGGGCGCGAACACCCCGATCCGGACCTTCCCCGATCCGACCAGCACGCCGTAGAGCCCGCCGAGCAGCGCCAGCGGCACGCCGAGCGTCAACGCCGTCACCATCGCCCAGCCAGGAGGCTGTCCGACGACGAGCGCCAGCCCGCCCGCCACGAACCCCGCGGCCATCCCGACCACCGCGCCGGGCACGGCCAGTTCCCCGAGTCGTCTCACCGCGGCCACCTCAACCCACCACGACGCCGAACTTGACCAGGCTGAAGATGAGCATCCCCAGGTAGAACACCGCGCCGAACCCGATGATCAGGTTCGTGACCAGCTTGGGCCGGATGGGCTTCGGCAGCATCCTGTTGTTCACCAACAACAGCACGATGCAGTAGGCGCCCATCGCGAACGTCGACAGGAACGCGAGCACGTCGAGGATCGCCCCCGGTCCGTCGGCCGGTCCCCACAGCAGGATCGCGATGCCGAACAGGATCACGCCCCACAGGAATCCGGCGTACAGCTTGGAAACGCCGAACTTCTTGGCCCCCGGCACGAAGTGGTACGCCATGTCGGACTGCCCGCGGGAGAAGGAGTCGAACAGCCCGAGCGTGGCGTTCAGGCCGATCAGGGCGATGAACCCGAGGAACACGCCGCCGAGCACCGGTCCGCCCGCCGAGGCGAACGCGTCGGACATCGCGTTCAACGCCGCCTCGCGCTCGCCGGACTCGATGAGCCCCTTCACGTCCGGGCTCTGCCGCGAGGCGGCCTGCGCCAGGACCGTGAACGAGATGGTGACCAGCATCGTGATGCCCCAGAACAGCAGCAGCGCGTCGAACGTGACCCAGCGCCGCCAGCCCTTCCACTTCTTCATCTCGTCCGCGTCGTCGGTGTCGAACATGAAGCCGCGGGACGGCATCTCCTCCTCTTCACCGGCGTGCCGGAGGCCGCGCACCTTCGGGATGTGCGCGCCCATGCCCGCGCCGCTGTCGCGCAGGTGCAGCGTGTACCACATCTGCTGCATGCCGGACGGTCCCGCGAACGCGATGGAGCCGACGATGATCGGGAACCACGCGGGCGACATCGCCTGCTCGGGGAAGTAGCCGAAGTGGAACATGCCGGTGATGGTCGAGACGACGTCGGACCACTGGCCCACCATCGCCGCGACGATCGACGTGCTCACCACCAGCAGCCCGATCAGCAGCGCCAGCACGTTCTCCAGCAGCGGGTAGATCACCTTGGCCATGCTGAAGAGCACGCCGACGAGCACCAGGCCCACGCAGGCCGAGATCACCCAGGGAATGCCCGTGATCCTCTCCAACGCCGCCGCGCCCGCCGAGAGGTGGCCGGGCCAGATGTACACGAGGATCGCGACCACGAAGAAGAACCACATGATCGGCTTGAACACGCGCGCGGCGCCGAAGAAGATGCTCTCCCCGGTGGCCATGGCGTAGCGGGCCATCTCCAGCATCACGACCGCTTGCAGCGTGACGCCGATGAGGAACAGCCAGCGGATCTCGGGCCCGAACAGCAGCACGAGCCGCGGCCACATGTACGACTCCCCCATGCCGACGCCGAGCGCGACGAGGAAGACCGTTGGCCCTAACAGGTGGATGGAGGGTGGTGCGTCGGGCAACTTGCGGATGGGCATGGGTTCCAGGCGCCCTGCCTGCCACACCCGCTCGTCCGCGGGCGGAGGGGTGACTCCGCTCTCGGACGAGCTTGCGGCGGGCGCGTTCGACGAGTCCACGGTTCGGCCTCCACGGGGAGTTGGGTTCTCGACTGACCTCCAAGGCGGCGGAGGTCGGCGCTAGAGCAGCCGGGCGGACCGCGCCCAGCGGTACTTCGCGCCGAGCACCGCGACCGGCTTCTCGGTGGTGTACGGGTACGCGACGATCCCGTGGGCGTAGAGGTAGTCGCTCGCCTCTTCGACCTCGACGTCGCCGGAGAGCGAGGCCACGACGGGCTTGTCGATGCCGTTGCTCCGGTATTCCTCCACCACTTCGACCACGAGCTTCGCGAACACCATCGGCGGGGTGACGATCGTGTGCCAGTACCCCAGGATCAGGGCGTGGATCCGCTCGTCCGCCAGCCCGAGCGCGATCGTGTTGCGGTAGGTCGACGGCGGTTCGCCGCCGGTGATGTCGATCGGGTTGCCCGCCGCGCCGAACGGCGGGATGAACTTCCGGAACGCCTCGTCCAGGTCGTCCGGGATCTCCATGAGCGCCAAGCCGTTGTCCACGCACGCGTCGGACAGCAGCACGCCGGAGCCACCAGCGCCGGTGATGATGACGACGTTCTCGCCCTTGGGGGTCGGCAGCAGCGGGATGCCGCGCGCGTACTCCAGCATGTCGTTGAGGCCCGGCGCCCGGATGACGCCGCTCTGCCGCAGGATGTCGTCGTACACGCGGTCGTTGCCCGCCAACGCGCCCGTGTGCGAGCTGGCCGCTTTCGCGCCCTGCGCGGTGCGCCCGGCCTTCAGGACCACGACGGGCTTCTTGCGCGAGACGCGTTTCGCGGTCTCGGCGAAGGAGCGGCCGTCCTTGAGGTCCTCCAGGTGCATGGCGATGAGCTGGGTGTTCGGGTCGGCCTCGAAGAACGTCAGCAGGTCGTCCTCGTCGATGTCGGCCTTGTTGCCCACGCCCACGATGGACGACACGCCCATGCCCGCCGACCGGCTGAAGCCGAGGATGGCCATGCCGATGCCGCCGCTCTGCGACGTGAGCGCCACGCCGCCCTTGACGTCGTAGGGCGTGCAGAACGTCGCCGACAGGTTTTCCGGCGTGTAGTAGTAGCCGTAGATGTTCGGGCCCAGCACGCGCACGCCGTGCTTGCGGGCGATGGCCACGACCTCGTCCTGGAGTTCGTGGTTGCCGGTCTCGCCGAAACCGGACGGGATCAGGATCGCGCCCGCCACGCCCTTGCGGCCGACCTCTTCCAGCGCCTGCGGCACGAACTTGGCAGGGATGGCGAACACCGCGACGTCGATGTCGCCCGGCACGTCGGCGATGCTCTTGAACGCCTTGCGGTCCAGGATCTCGGTGGCCTTGGGGTTGATCGGGTGGATCTCGCCTGCGTAGCCGCCGTTCACCAGGTTCCTCATCACCGAGTTGCCGATCTTGCCCTCTTCGTTCGACGCGCCGATGACGGCGATGGCGGACGGCCGCATGATGCGGTTCATCGAGGTCAGGATCTCGTCCTGGGTGAAGCGGTGCGGCACGTCCGCCGCGGTCGCGTCGACCAGGATCCGCACGTCGACCGCGGTCGCGCCGGTCGGCGTGGCCAGGACGGGGTTGAGGTCGACCTCGGCCAGCTGTGGGAAGTCCGTGACGAGGTCGGACACCCTGGTGATGAGCTCCGCCAGGGCTTTCCGGTCCACGCCGGGGTTTCCGCGCACGCCGCGCAGGACCTCCGCGGCGGCGATGCCGTCGACCATCGACGTCGCCGTCGCCGCGTCGGTCGGCGCGAGCCGGAACGTCACGTCCTTGAGCACCTCGACCAGGATCCCGCCGAGGCCGAACGCGACGACCTTGCCGAACGTCTCGTCGGTGACCGCGCCGACGATGACCTCCTGGCCCTCGGTGAGCATCTGCTGCACCTGCACGCCGACGACCTTGGCGTTCGGCTGGTAGGACAAGGCGTTGTCGACGATCGTGCGGTAGCCCTGCGCGACCTGCGCCGCCGTCCTCAGGCCCACGAGCACGCCGCCCGCCTCGGTCTTGTGCAGGATGTCCGGCGACACGATCTTGAGGACGACCGGCAGGCCGATCTCCTCGGCCAGCGCGACGGCCATCTCCGACGAGGTCGCGAGCCCCTCCTCCGGCGTCCGGATGCCGTAGGCGTCGCAGACCCGCTTGCCCTCCGGGGCGGTCAGCGAGTCGCGCCCCTCGGCGGCGACGACCCCGAGCACTTCCTCGACCGCGGCGCGGTCGTAACCCGTTGCTGTGTCGGGCATGGCTGTCTCCTCGGGGTCAGATCACGCCTGCGGTGCGGAGTTCGCCGAGCTGTTCGGGGCTGTAGCCCAGCGCGCCCAGCACTTCGTCGTTGTGCTCGCCGAGCAGCGGCGAGGTCACGATGTCGACCGGGGAGTCCGACAGCTTGATCGGGCAGCCGACGGTCTTGAACGAGCCGCGCTGCGGGTGCGGCACGTCCACGACCGCGCCGATCGCCGCGAGGGTCTCGTCCTCGATCAGCTCCTTGGTGGACAGGATCGGCCCGCACGGCACGTTGCGGGCGTTCAACCTGTCCATGACCTCCCACTTGGTGTGCTGGAGGGTCCAGTCCTCGATGAGCGCGAACGCCTTGTCCAGTTTGGACAGACGGGCCTCCGGCGTCGCCCACTCGGGGTCGTTCGCCAGCTCGGGCCTGCCGATCAGCTCGGTGATCGGCGCCCAGCCGACGGGCTGGATGATCACGTAGATGTAGTCGTTCGGGCCGCCGGGCGCACAGCGCACCGCCCACCCCGGCTGGCCGCCGCCGGAGGCGTTGCCGGAACGCGGGACGTCCTCGCCGAAGGACTCGTTGGGGTACTCCCCCAGCGGCCCGTGGGACAGGCGCTGCTGGTCGCGGAGCTTGACGCGGCACAGGTTCAGCACCGCGTCCTGCATGGCGACCTGCACGCGTTGGCCGCGCCCGGTGGTGGTGCGCTGGTACAGCGCGGCCAGGATGCCCGCCACCAGGTGGATGCCGGTGCCGGAGTCGCCGATCTGCGCGCCCGTCGCGGTCGGCGGGCCCTCCTCGAACCCGGTGGTGCTCATCGAGCCGCCCATGGCCTGCGCGATGACCTCGTAGGCCTTGAAGTCCGCGTAGCGACCGGGACCGAACCCCTTGATCGAGGCGTAGACCAGGCCGGGGTTGATCTCGGCGAGGCGTTCCCACGGGAACCCGAAGCGGTCGATCACGCCGGGGCCGAAGTTCTCCACCAGCACGTCGGTGTTCTCGACCAGCCTCGCGAACACCTCCTTGCCCTGCTCGCTCTTCATGTTCAGCGTGATGCTGCGCTTGTTGGCGTTGAGCATCGTGAAGTAGAGGCTGTCCACGCCGGGGATGTCCCGGAGCTGGCCGCGGGTGATGTCGCCGCGGCCGGGGGTCTCGAGCTTCACCACGTCGGCGCCGAGCCACGCGAGGAGCTGCGTGGACGACGGTCCTGATTGGACGTGCGTCATGTCGAGGACGCGGACGCCCTCCAGTGCCTTTCCCATGGGGAAGTCCTCCCGCTAGAGGGGCGCGCGCTACTTGTACATGGTCTGGTTCATGGTTCCGGGCGCGTACGCGTCCGGGTCGACCCAGACGTTGATCAACGACGGCAGCCCGGACTCGCGAGCCCGGTGCAGTGCCCCGGCGATGTCCTTGGGGTCGCGGACCTCCTCGCCGTACCCGCCGAGCATCTTGGCGAACTGGTCGTACTTCACGTCGCCGAGCGTGTTGCCGACGCGTTCCCGCTCCACGCCGTACTTCTGGGCCTGGCCGTAGCGGATCTGGTTCATCGACGAGTTGTTGCCGACGATGCCGACGAACGGCAGGTTGTAGCGGACGAGCGTCTCGAAGTCCCAGCCGGTGAGGCTGAACGCGCCGTCGCCGAACAGCGCGACGACCTCCTTGTCCGGCCGGGCGAGCTTGGCGGCCAGCACGAACGGGACGCCGACGCCGAGCGTGCCCAGCGGGCCGGGGTCCATCCAGTGGCCGGGCGACTTCGGCTGCACGACCTGGCCGGAGAACGTGACGATGTCGCCGCCGTCGCCGATGTAGATGGAGTCCTCGGTGAGGAACTCGTTGATCTCGTGCACCAGCCGGTACGGGTGGATCGGCGAGGCGTCCGACAGCAGTTGCGGCAGCCTGCGCTGCCGGGCCTGCTCCTCCACGCCGTGCAGCTCCTCCAGCCACGCCTTGCGGCCCACGGCGCCGTTGTCGACCCGGCCGGTGGCCGCGGCGGCGACCGCCGACAGCACGAGGCCCGCGTCGCCGACGATGCCGAGGTCGATGTCGCGGTTCTTGCCGACCGTGCGGTAGTCGAGGTCGACCTGCACGACGGTCGCCTGCTGCGAGAGCCTGCGGCCGTAGCCCATCCGGAAGTCGAACGGGGTGCCGACGATGACGATGACGTCGGCGTTGTCGAACGCGTACCGGCGGGACAGCTGGAAGTGGTGCGGGTCGCCGGGCGGCAGGCTGCCGCGGCCCGCGCCGTTCATGTAGGCCGGGATGTTGAGCTGCCGCACCAGGTCCACGGCCGCGTCGGTGCCGCGGGTCGTCCAGACCTGGCTGCCCAGCAGGATCGCGGGCTTCTTCGCGCCCACGAGCAGGTCCGCGAGCCGTTCCACGTCGGCGGGGTCGCCGCCGGAGCGGGTGGAGGCGCGGTAGCGGCCCTCCTCGGGGACGCGGGCCTTGTCGACGGGGACCTTGGCGTCCAGGACGTCGCGCGGGATCTCCAGGAACGACGGGCCGGGAGCGCCGTGGTAGCACTCGCGGAACGCCATCGACACCAGGTCCGCGATGCGGGCGGTGGCCGGGACGGTGGCGGCGAACTTGGTGATCGGGGTCATCATGTCGACGTGCGGGAGGTCCTGCAACGAGCCCATCTTGTGCTGGCTCAACGATCCCTGGCCGCCGATCAGCAGCATCGGGCTCTCCGCGCGGAACGCGTTCGCCACGCCGGTGACCGCGTCGGTGGTGCCGGGGCCCGCCGTGACGACCGCGCAGCCGGGCCTGCCGGTGATGCGGGCGTAGCCGTCGGCCGCGTGCGCCGCCACCTGCTCGTGGCGCACGTCGATGACCTGGATGCCCTCGTCGACGCAGCCGTCGTAGATGTCGATGATGTGGCCGCCGCACAGGGTGAAGATCGTGTCGATGCCCTCGGCCTTCAACGCCTTGGCCACCAGGTGTCCACCGGAGATCAGTTCCGGACCGGCGGGTGTGGGATCAGTGGGGGTGCCGTCGGTGCCGGGCGCAACGCTGCCGCCTGAGGCAGCCTCGGTCGCTGTCCGCGCCATAACTGGTCAACTCCTTAGTTCGCTCCACTCGGCCGATCCGGCTGGCCGCTCCGGTGATGTTCTCTGTAGATTGCATACCGTATGGGGTAGGCATATAGTTACGCTTCGTTGGGGCCGATGTCCAGAGGGCGTCAGGAAGATTTCCGCGACGTGACCCGGTCGGCCCGCTCATCCCTCCCAGACCGGTCGCCGCACGGGGATTCCTCCCGTGCGGCACGGTCGCGCGCAGAGAGGACGGCCGCCTTGGACCTCTACGAACACGAGGCGAGAGACCTGTTCGCCGCCCACGGAGTACCGGTGTCCGCCGGGCTCGTCGCCCGGACGCCCGAGGAAGCCCACGACGCCGCGGCGCGGATCGGCGGGGCCGTCGTCGTCAAAGCGCAGGTCAAGACCGGGGGCCGGGGCAAGGCGGGCGGCGTGCGGTTCGCGCCGACGCCCGACGACGCCGCCATCGCCGCGGCGGCGATCCTCGGCCTGGACATCAAGGGGCACACGGTGCACAAGGTGCTGGTGACCGCCGCCAGCAAGATCGCCCAGGAGTACTACTTCTCGTTCCTGCTGGACCGGGCGAACCGGACGTTCCTGGCGATGGCGTCCGTCGAGGGCGGCATGGAGATCGAGGAGATCGCCGTGTCCAAGCCCTCCGCGCTCGCCAAGGTGCCCGTCGACGCGCTCGCGGGCGTCGACCTGGCCAAGGCGCACGAGATCGCGGCTGCGGCCGGACTCCCGCCCGAGGTGGCGCCGGTGGTCGTCGCGCTGTGGGAGGTGTTCGTCGCCGAGGACGCCACCCTGGTCGAGGTGAACCCGTTGGCGCGCACCGAGTCCGGCGAGATCCTCGCGCTGGACGGGAAGGTGACGCTGGACGACAACGCGGCGTACCGGCATCCGGGCCACGCGGTGTTCGCCGATGAGCACGCGGGCGACCCGCTGGAGCGGGCCGCGCTCGACCGGGGCCTCAACTACGTGAAGCTGGACGGCGAGATCGGCGTCATCGGCAACGGCGCGGGGCTGGTGATGTCGACGCTCGACGTCGTGGCGCAGGCCAGCGCCGAGATGGGCGGGTCCGGGCCGGCGAACTTCCTGGACATCGGCGGCGGCGCGTCGGCGAAGGTGATGGCCGACGGGCTGGAGATCATCCTCGGCGATCCGGGCGTGCACAGCGTGTTCGTGAACGTCTTCGGCGGCATCACCGCGTGCGACGCCGTGGCCGACGGGATCGTGCAGGCGCTGGGCATCCTCGGCGACCGCGCGCACAAGCCGATCGTCGTGCGGCTCGACGGGAACAACGTGGAGGCGGGCCGCAGGATCCTGCATACCGCAGACCACCCGCTGATCACCTTGGCGGACACCATGGACGGCGCGGCCCACCAGGCGGCCGCGCTCGCGGCTCAGGGGGTGTGAGATGGCGATCTTCCTCAACGAGGGCAGCCGAGTCGTCGTGCAGGGCATGACGGGCTCCGAGGGCACCAAGCACACGCGGCGGATGCTCGCCGCGGGCACGACCGTCGTGGGCGGGGTGAACGCGCGCAAGGCCGGGCAGTCGGTCGACTTCGACGGGCGGTCGCTGCCGGTGTTCGGGGACGTGGCCGAGGCGATGGCGAAGACCGGCGCGGACGTGTCCGTGCTGTTCGTGCCGCCGCGGTTCGCCAAGGACGCCGTGGTCGATGCCGTCGACGCCGGGATCGGCATGGCGGTGGTGATCACCGAGGGCATCCCGGTACACGACACCGCGGCGTTCTGGGCGCACGCGGTGAGGTCCGGGCGGACCAGGATCGTCGGGCCGAACTGCCCCGGCGTCATCTCCCCCGGCAAGGCGAACGCGGGCATCATCCCGGCGGACATCACCAAACCCGGCGGGATCGGGCTCGTGTCCAAGTCGGGAACCCTGACGTACCAGCTGATGCACGAGCTGCGGGACTTCGGGTTCTCCACGTGCGTCGGCATCGGCGGCGACCCGATCGTGGGCACGACGCACATCGACGCCCTCGCGGCGTTCGAGGAGGACCCGGAGACCGAGCTGATCGTGATGATCGGCGAGATCGGCGGCGACGCCGAGGAGCGGGCGGCGGAGTTCGTGCGGGACAACGTGTCCAAGCCGGTCATCGGGTACGTGGCCGGGTTCACCGCGCCCGAGGGCAAGACCATGGGGCACGCCGGGGCGATCGTGTCCGGCTCGTCCGGCACGGCCGCGGCGAAGAAGGAAGCCCTGGAGGCGGCGGGGATCCGGGTCGGGCGGACGCCCGGCGAGGCGGCCGCGCTGGCACGGGCGGTGCTGGAGGCGTGAACCCGCTGGGCCCACCCCGGTGACGGGTGGGCCCAGCAGGGGTTCGGGAGCGGGGGACGGCGCTCCCGAAGGCTCACACGGCGGCCGCCACCAGCCCGAGGCGGTGCGCGCCCGTGTAGACGTTCATCGACGTGCCGCGCAGGAACCCGACCAGCGTCAGCCCCATCTCGGCCGCGAGTTCCGCCGCGAGCGACGACGGCGCGGACACCGCCGCCAGCATCGGGATCCCGGCCATGACGGCCTTCTGCACCAGTTCGAACGACGCCCGGCCGCTGACCATCAGCACGGTCCCGGCGATCGGCAGCCAGTTCGCCCGGCTCGCCCAGCCGACGACCTTGTCGACCGCGTTGTGCCTGCCGACGTCCTCCCGCAGACACAGCAGATCGCCCGTGGCGGAGAACAGCCCCGCCGCGTGCAGACCGCCGGTCCGGTCGAACACCCGTTGCGCCGCACGGAGCTTGTCCGGCAGCGACGACAGCACGGGCAGGCCCACGCGCAGCGGGTCGTCGCGGACCGACCACGTCGACGCGGTGCGCACGGCGTCCAGGCTCGCCTTGCCGCACAGGCCGCAGGACGACGTGGTGTAGAAGTTCCGCTCCAGCGACGGGTCCGGCGGCGCGACACCGGGCGCGAGGTGGACGTCGAGGACGTTGTAGGTGTTGACGCCGTCGGCCGTCGCGCCCGCGCAGTAGCGGATCCCGGCGACGTCCGACGCCCGCCGGACCACGCCCTCGCCGACCAGGAACCCCACCGCCAGGTCGAAGTCGTCACCCGGTGTGCGCATCGTGACGGTCAGCGGGACGCCGCCGACCCGGATCTCCAGCGGTTCCTCCACGGTCAGGGTGTCCGGGCGCGCGGTCGCCCTGCCGTCCGCCACGCGGAGCACTCGCCGTCTGGTCGTCACTCGTCCCATTGGTCCACCAGTTCGTCGTCGGGGTCCGGCAGAGCGCGAGGCAGTCCGCCAGGAGTCGGTGCAGCACCTCGTCGCGGCGGTCCCCCGCCTTGAGGGCCGCGACCCTGGTCGCGTGGGCGACCACGGTGGGGGCGAAGAGCTTGCCGCGCACGGGATTGATGCCCGCCAAGGTCGTGCAGTGCAGGACGAGGTCGACGGTCGGCGCGCGGGTCGTGTGCAGGAGTTCGGCGGCGAACGGCACGAGCAGTTGCCTGCCCTCGTCGGTGCACTCGTCGTTGACGGCCCTGGCGATCGAGGCGAGCACCGGGTGGACGGCGGCGGGGCGGTCGGACCAGACCTCGCCCGCCAGCGTGGACACGAGTTCCAGCAGGCACTGGCCGTGGCCCGGCGTCGGGTGCCTGCCGCGCGAGAGCCTCGTCATGGCGTCGGGAGGAGTCGGGTGCGGCCGGGCTGGGTCAGGGCCCTGGTGAGCAGCGCGCCGACGAGGCCGACCAGTCCGGCGGCGATGAACGCCACCGGGTAGCCGTGGGTCGTGACCACCGCGCCCGCGACGCCGACGCCGAGCACGCCGCCGAACGCCTTGGCGCTGTAGAGGACGCCGAAGTTCTGCAAGCCGCTCTCCTCGCCGAAGTACTCGCGGACCAGTGCGACCAGGAGGGTGTAGCCGCAGCCCGTGCCCAGGCCCGCGAGGCACGCGCCGAGCAGGAGGGCGACCGGGCGGTCGTGGGTGCCCGCCCAGAGCAGCAGGAACTGGGCGGCGCTGCCGGTGAGCAGGGACAGGTACCAGGTGCGGCGGCGGCCGAGCCGGTCGGAGACGCGGCCGACGAGCACGCGGCCCAGGCCCGTGCACGCCGCGAGCGCGCCGAGGGCCAGGTGGGTGCCGCTGAACGTGGCGAGGAAGGCGAGGTCGAACAGCAGCACGGCGGCGGCCAGTGCGACGGCGACGAACATCGGGCCCGCCGCTCCGCTGCGCAGGGCTTCGACCGGGAGGAACTGGCGGACCGCGGACTGATTACGCCGCCGTGCCTTGTCCAGTGCCCACTTCTGCGGCTCCACGTCGGCGGGCCACCAGTGCTTCGGCGGGTCCTTCAGCGTCGCCCCCGCGACCACGATGACGACCAGTACGACGGCCGCTGCCGTGTCGAGGAACAGCATTCTGTTGTCTGTATGCAGTACAAGTCCGGCGGCGATCACGAAGGGCACGCAGCCGTAGGCGAACGCGCCGCTGACGACCCCCACCTTCGCCGCCACCCGTTCGGGGAACCAGCGGACCACCGTGCCCACGCAGGCCGCGTACACCAGGCCCGCGCCGACGCCGCCGAGCAGCGAGTAGCCGAGGTAGACGGTCCACAGCGGGCCCGCGTGCCCCAGCGTGGCCAACCCGATCGCGCACAGGACCCCGCCCGCGACCGCCGCCGGAGCCGGGTCGAGCCTGCCCCGGTCGCGCAGCCACATCGCGGGGAACACGGTGGCGGCCTGGCACACCGTCCACAGCGCCAACGCCCACACCACGTCGGCCAGCGGGTGGGTGTCGACCAGCACCGGCACGACCGCGCCGAAGCCGTACTGCTGCACGCCCGCCGCGAGCATCGCCGCCCACGCGGGCCACAACATCCAGTTCCGGGACCGCCCCAGCAGTTCCCGGTCGGACTCGCCAACGCGGTAGCGCCTGCCGTAGACGTCCCGCATCTCCTGTGATTCGGGCATTTTCCACCCACCAACATTGGAGATCGTATACAGTATTAAGTAACCTCTTGTATAACACCGCCTATGCCGGATGTCCACGCCGGGAGCGCACAGATGACCACTTGGCCGGAAGCCCGCCACCAGGCACACACCACAGCCACCCCACTACCCCCGACCAAGCTGTCCCTGGCAGAGGCCCTGGGCACCACCCTGGCAACCCCTCTCACCGCCCACACCCCCATGCCCGCGTTCGACACAGCAGCAATGGACGGCTACGCCGTAGCTGGCCCACCCCCGTGGACCGTGATCGGCGAGATCCTGGCGGGCCAACCACCGCTGCCACGACAGACCAGCAACGGACCGGCCCACACAAGCCCACCGAAGCGACTCACAGCCGAAATGGCGATGGCGACAGACCGGACACCCGACCCCCACCAGCCTCGACCCGAAGACCCGCACACCGGAGCACCCATCACCCCCGAACCGGCCACGGTGGGGAGCAGTGAGCCACCCCCGACCCTCTCGGCACCGTCACCCGGACTGGAGGCGATCACCCATCACGCAAGGGCCCCGCACCCGACCACCCCAAAAACGGCCCCTTGCCACGCAGTAACCACGAACGCGGCGACCCCACGCCTGAGCACAATCCCCCCACAAGCCACCGCCCAGGCAACAACCCCTCCACCACCCCGCGTGGGACCGGCTTCTCGACACCCGGCCACCCAGGAATCCGCTCCGGATCCCATCGCCCCGACAACGACTCCCCCGCGCCCAACAGTCCCGCCCCACCTCGCCACTCCGGCAACCCATCCAGACACAACCGCCCTGGCAACAGCTCCACGCGCGGTCATCCCGACGACAGTCCCGCCCCACCTGGCCGCTCCAGAAACCGACCTTCGACACGCGTCCACGCTGGAAGCCGCTCTGCCACAAGCACCCACCGCGACAACCGCCTCACAGCACATGCCCATCTCGGATGCGGTCCCGCCGCCTGTGGCCACCTCGGAAACCCACCTCCGACACGCGACCACTCCGGCCATGGCCCTGCCACGTGCACTCGCTCCGGAAACCAATCCTCAGCACGCACCCACCCCAGCCCCACCACGCGCAACCACCCTGACAACTGCCCCACAGCACGAACCCACCGCGAAAGCGGTCCTACCGAACGTGGCCACCGGGGAAACCGGCTCTCAGCACACGCCCGCCCCGGAAGCGGTGCTGCCCCCTGTGGCCACCGGGGAAACAAGCCCTCAGCGCGTGCCCAGCTCGGAAGCGGTGCTGCCGCATGTGGGTGACTCGGAGGCCGAGCCTCGACGCGTGGTCGACTCGGCCGCAGTTTCGTCGCACGCAGTCGGGCCGGAGACCGCCGCTCGGCCCGCGATGCAGCACACCACTCATCATCTGACCGCTGGTGGCCCGCAGGCCTCCAACCCGTGTTGCATACAGAATCCTGGCGACCGTAGTCGGTCCACGGGCAGCATCACCCTGGCTCCTGGACAAGCCGTTGGGATCGCGACCGGTGCACCCGTTCCCCGTGGTGCGGAGGCTGTGTTGCCGGTTGAGCGGGCTGTGCGGATTGGGATGACTGTGGTTGGGGAGGTTCGGGCTGGGCAGCACATTCGGGTTGTCGGGGAGGACTGGGGGGCTGGGCGGGAGTTGTTGGCCGGCGGGACCGTTGTGTCGTCCGCTGTGCTCGGGTTGGCGGCTGCTGTGGGGATGGACTGGTTGTGGGTTCGGCGGCGGGCGCGGGTGGCTGTGGTGGTTACCGGGGATGAAGTTGTGTGCTCCGGGGTGCCTGGGGACGGGTTTGTGCGGGATGCGATCGGGCCGGTGGTGCCGGGGGTCGTGGCGAAGGCCGGTGCGGAGCTGGTGGAGGTCGTGCACGTGCCGGATCGGGTGGAGGCGCTGGTCACGGCGTTGCGGAGGGATGACGTTGACGTGATCGTGGTGTGTGGGGCCACGTCGAAAGGGCCCGCTGATCACCTTCGGGTGGTGTTGGGTGAGTTGGGGGCGGACGTGGTGGTGGCGGGGGTCGAGTGTCGGCCGGGGCATCCGCAGTTGTTGGCCGCGTTGCCCGGAGGGCGGTACGTGGTCGGGTTGCCGGGGAATCCGTTCGCCGCCCTGGCGGCCTGCGTGACGCTCCTGGAGCCGTTGCTCGGCGCGTTGGCGGGGCGCGCGCCCAAGCCCGCGGTGACTGCGGAACTGCGGGAAGGCGTAGTCGCGCATCCTCGGGACACGCGTCTTGTTCCCGTCGTCGTGTCCGGTTCGACCGCCACGCCCGTCGGGCATGACCGACCGGGCACGCTGTGGGGGGCCGCGTTGGCGGACGCGCTCGCCGTGGTGCCTCCGGGGTGGACCGGCGGGCCCGTGGAGCTGATCGACTTGACCGGGTAGTGGAAACGCAGGCCTCACCCGGCTCGTGGCGCACTAGGATCGGAGGTTCAGGCCACGCGACCCCGAGGTGAGCTGCACTCCCATGTCCCACACCTTCGGCGTCGACCTGCGCGGGATGATCGACCTGCTCAGCCACCACCTGTACAGCAGCCCCCGCGTCTACGTGCGCGAACTGCTCCAGAACGCGGTCGACGCCATCACCGCGCGCCGCGAGCTGGACCCGGACGCGCCCGCCGAGGTGCGGATCGAGCCGAGTGAGACGGCCGGGGGTGTGCTCCGCGTCACGGACACCGGAATCGGGCTGTCCGAGCGCGAGGTGCACGACCTCCTGTCGACCCTCGGCCGGACGTCCAAGCGGGACGACCTGGGGTTCGCCAGGCAGGGGTTCCTGGGCCAGTTCGGGGTGGGCATGCTGTCCGCTTTCCTGGTCGCCGAGGAGATCCGGTTGACCACTCGGTCAGCGCGGGGTGGACCGGCGGTCCGGTGGACGGCGGACGCGTCCGGCAACTACCGGGTGGAGGTCGACGACAGCGCGCACGACGCGATCGGCACGACCATCGAGCTGGTGCCGAACCGCGACGCCGAGCACTGGCTGACGACGGACATGGTGCGCGCGCTGGTGACCGAGTACGGGGACCTGCTGCCGGTGGCGGTGCACGTCGCGGGCGAGGTCGCCACGACCGGCGAGCTGCCGTGGGCGCGGCGGTCGGAGGAGACCGGGTCCGACCTGTCCGAGCGGATGGCCGACTACGGCGAGCGGCTGTTCGGGTTCCGGCCGTTCGACGCCATCCCGATCGAGGTCCCGACGGTCGGGTTGACCGGGGTCGCGTTCGTGCTGCCCGAGGGCGTCCACCCCGGCACGCGCCAGTCGCACCGGGTGTACCTGAAGCGGATGCTGGTCGGCGACGGGGTCGAGGGCCTGCTGCCGGACTGGGCGTACTTCGTGCGCTGCGTGGTCGACTCCTCCGCGCTGCGGCCGACCGCGAGCCGCGAGTCGCTGTACCAGGACGAGACGCTGCTGGCCGTCCGCGACGAGCTGGGCAAGCAGGTGCGGGACTGGTTGGTGCGCCTGGACGCGACCGACCCGGACCGCACGTCGCAGCTGCTGTCGGCGCACCACCTCGGCATCAAGTCGTTGGCGCGCGCGGACGACGAGATGCTGCGGCTGGTCGAGCGCTGGCTGCCGTTCGAGACGACCGAGGGCGCGGTGCCGCTGCGGCAGTTCCGCCGCGTGCACGGCACCGTCCTGTACGTGCCGAACGTGGACGAGTTCCGCCAGCTCGCGCCGGTCGCGCAGGCGCAGGGCATCGGCCTGCTCAACGCCGGGTACGCCTACGACGTCGAGATCCTGGACCGCCTGGTGGCGCTGGACGGCACGGCGGCCGCGCGCCAAGTCGCGCCCGGTGAGCTGCTGGCGGCGCTGGACCACCCGGAGGCGCTGTTCGACTCCGAGCTGAGGTCGCGGCTCGCCGAGGCGCGCGGGGTGCTCGACCGGCACGACTGCGAGGCCGTGACGCGCGACTTCGACCCGGTGTCGCTGCCCGCGCTGCTGATCTCCAACGTGGACGGCGAGCGCAAGCGCGACGCGGAGGAGATCTCCGGCGACGCCGACCCGCTGTGGGCGGAACTGCTCGGCGAGCTCGTGGGCGAGGAGTCGACCGCGAGCCAGCAGCTGGTGCTGAACTGCCGCAACCCGCTGGTGCGCAGGCTGGCCGCGCTGTCGGACCCGGCGCTGGTCGAGCTGACCGTGGAGTCGCTGTACGTGCACGCGCTGCTCCAGGCGCGCCGCCCGATGCGGCCGAAGGACACCGCGGCGCTCAACCGCTCGTTCCTGGAACTGCTCAACCGGGCCGTGGGGGACCGTTGACCGACAAGCTCGCCGCCGAGGAGCAGTTCACCGAGGCCTACCACCTGCCGCCGGGCATGCCGCGCCACGAGGCGCTCGAACGCGCGGCGCGGGCCGCGGACGCGGCGGACCACCAGCAGTTGGCCGTGTCGTGCCGGGTGGCGCTGATCCGCTCCTGCTACGACCTCGGCCGCTACGACCTGATGCTCGCACCGTTCGCGTGGTGCACCGCCGCGGAGAAGCGCGGGGCGGAGGACTTCGGGCGCTGGGAGTCGCACACGTTCGACTGGTGCCACAAGTGGATCGCGAACGGCCTGCGCCGTGACCCGAGGTTCAGCCTCGCGCAGCTCAACGCCGTGGTGGAGCAGTTCGCGGACCGCTACCGCAAGCACGGGTTCTCGCAGCAGCCGGTGCACGGCGTGCGCGCGACCCTGGCGCTGCACGTCGGCGACGACGAGGCGTACCGGGAGCACCTGACCCGGTTCCTGGCGCTCGACCGCGGTCCGATGAGCGACTGCGAGGCGTGCGTCGTCGAGGACCAGGCGTCGCACCTGACCCGGCTCGGGCGGCACGCCGAGGCCGTGGCGCTCGCGGAACCCGTGCTGCGCCAGGACTCCACGTGCTCGACGCAGCCGCAGGGCATCCTCACGGCGCTGCTGCCCGCGTTCGTCGCGCTGGGCGACCACGAGCGGGCGAGCAACGCGCACCTGGTGTCGTGCAGGCTGGTCAAGGACGACCCGCTGTCGACGTACCTCAACGCGCACCTGGAGTTCTGCGCCACCTCGGGCCACGTCGCCCGCGGCGTGGAGTTGCTCTCCGGGCAACTCCACCGGGTGCGGAGCTCCACCAGCCCGGCCGAGGCGATGGACTTCGCCGCGTCGGCCGCGCTGCTGCTCAGCCGGGTCGAGGACCACGTCGGGTTCGAGGTGCCGCAACCGGACGGCGTCACGACCCGCACCAGCACCGCGCCGGAGCTGCGGGCCGAGCTGGAGGCGTCCGCGCTGTCGTGGGCGAAGCGGTTCGACGAGCGCAACGGGACCAGCGCCGTGAGCGACCGGGTGCGGGAGACGTTGCTGCGCCCCGATTCCGCGCACGTGCCGCTGGCCGTCCCGGTGCTCACGCCCGCGGAACTCGTGGAGGAGCCGGAGGAGGCCGACCTCGGGGCGGACCCGGTCGAGCTGGCGGTGCGGGCGAACGCCGCGTTCGACGCGGGCGACTTCGTCACCGGCAGCAGGCTGCTGCGGTCGCTGCCCGCGGACATGGACGCGCTGCTGCCGGACGCGCTCGCCGCGCAGCTGATGGCGAAGCGGTTGACCGCCAACGCCTCCCGCATCCCGCGCGAGCAGCTGCTGGACGGGTTCGCCGACGTCGTCGACCAGCTCGACGAGGTGGGCGAGGCGGACCTGGCCACCCGCTACCGGGCCCGGCTCGCGGTGTGGCGGCTGCCCGAGGACGGGCTGGCCGCGAGCACCGCCGTGGCGCGGGAGTGCCTGGCCGAGGCGGACCGCGACGGCACGGCGTTCACCGCCGTGCTCGTGCGGCTCGTGCTGGCGGAACTGCTGGACCACGCGCACGACCACCAGTCCGCCGAGGCGCTGATCGCCGAGGCGTACTCGCAGGCGTTCGACGACGCCCCGGAACTGCTGGCCAGGGTGCGGATCGACAGCGCGGAGCACCTGGCCCGCAAGCAGGACCTTGACCTCTCGCTGGACGCGGTCACGACCGTGCTGGCCGACGAGGTGCCGGAGAGCGTGCGGTTCGACGGGCTGCGGATCAAGCTGCGGCTGGAAACCGTGCTGGGCAAGGGGGAAGCGGCGATGCGCACCGCCGAGGTCCTCGTCGCCCGGTCCGCCGGGTATCCGGGGCGGTGGCGCGCGGAGGCGCAACGGCTGCGGGCGATCACCGTGGAGGAACTCGGCCTGGAGGCGACGCACCTCGGCGAGCTGCGCGAGGCCGTGGCCGCGTGCCGCGAGTTCGGCGGCGAGGCGCACACCGCGCAGGCGTGCTACTCGCTGAGCGGCGGCTACCTCAAGACCGGCAGGCTCGTCGAGGCCGCGGAGACCCTGGAGGAGGCGCTGCGGCTCGTGCAGTCCGCGCGCGCCGAGGCCGAACTCGGGCTCCAGGTGCGGTTCCGGCTCGGCCAGACGTGCGCGCAGCTCGGCGAGAACCAGGCCGCGCTGCGACACCTGACGACCGCGCTGGAGCACATCGCCGAGGACGAGCACTGGCAGCGCGCGGTCGCGCTGGACGCGCTGGCCAACGCCCGCCGCAGGCTCGACCAGCTCGTCGAGTCGTCCCGCACCTACGCGGAAGCGGCGGAGTGCTGGGAGCTGATCGACCAAGCCGGCGAGGCCGCCGGGTCGTGGGTCGAGGCCGCGAACGTGTTGCCCGCCACCGAATCCACCGAGGGACTGGCCGCGCTGGTGCGCGCCGAGAACCTGCTGCCGGACGTCGAGGAGGACGGGGCGCGCACGCACGTGACCGCCCGGATCGCCGCGATCCGGGCGTTCCTGCACGCGCACGCGGGCGAGTTCGGGCTGGCGATCGAGCAGAACGCCCTCGCCGAGCAGGCCGCGATCGAGCTGGAGGACGTGGGCTGGCAGGCGTTCCTGGTCGCGCGCGGCGGGCGGTTCCGGCTGCGCTCCGGTGACGCGGCCGCGGCGGAGACCGCGGCGCGGCGGGCGGCGGCGCTGCTCGACGACGGGACGCCGAGCGAGGTCGTGGCCGAGGTCGTGTCGGTGCTGGAGGACGCGCTGACCGAGCTGGACCGGCCGAGCGGCACCGATCCGCTGGTGCGGGCGTTGACCTCGCGGCTGGAGGGCTGACGTGCGGCGGGCGGTGGCGGCGGCTCTGCTGCTCGGGCTGGCGGCGTGCGGCTCGCCCGCTCCCCCGACCGCCGCACCGTCCACAGTGGTCTCGACGCGCGATCCCGCCGCCCAGTGCGCCGATCGGCTCCTGTACTGGCTGGAGCGGATCCGGACGTCGCCCGACGCGAGCGGGCTGGACTACCAGGAGATGGGGCTGACCGGCGCGGAGTTCGAGGAGCTGACGAAGCTCGAGGCGCTCACCGGTCCCGCCGACGCCGAAGCCCGCGCGGCGTGCGTTCGGATCGAGGCGTTGCCCAAGCCGTCGGGCGGGACCGGCTGGCCGGGTTAACCCTTGTGCCGCAACGCCCGCGCCGAGGCGTAGAGGCAGACGGCGGCGGCGGTCGCGAGGTTGAGGCTCTCCGCGGCACCGTAGATCGGCACCTTCAACGACGTGTCCAGGCTCGCCACCACGGCGTCCGGCAGACCGTGCGCCTCGCTGCCGAACACCCACGCCGTGGGGTGGCCGAGGTCGCCGCGCTGGTCCGCGGTGTCGAGGTCGTCCGTCGCGTAGCCGTCGGCCGCCACGAGCGCGAGACCCGCCGTGCGGCAGGCTTCGAAGACCTCGTCGGCGTCGCGGACGCGGCTGATCGGCAGGTGGAAGACGCTGCCGGTGGACGCGCGCACGCACTTGCCGTTGTGCGGGTCGACGGTGTCGCCCGCGAAGACCACGGCGTCCGCGCCCGCCGCGTCGGCGACGCGCACGACCGTGCCCGCGTTGCCCGGATCGGTGACGCCGTGCAGCACGGCGACCAAGCGCGGCGAACCGCGCAGGGCGTCGGCCAACGGAACGTCGACCGGGTCGCACACCGCGATGATGCCTTGCGGCGTCACGGTTTCCGAGAGACCGGCGGCGGCCTTGTCCGTGACCGAGGTGACCCGCACGCCGTCGTCGTGCGCGGTGCGCAGGATCGACGGGTTGCGGTCGGCGGCGGTGTCGGTCACGAACAGCTCGTGGACCCGACCCCGGCCGGCGGCGGACCAAGCGAGGGCCTCGCGGACGGCTTGCGCGCCCTCGGCGAGGAACTGTTCGGCGCGATCCCTGCCCGGACGGCGGGTCAGCCTCCGAGCAGCAACGACCCGAGGTGTCCGTTCGGTGAACGGAGCGGCCTCGGGTCGTTGTGCGCGAGTGTGGTCGCTCAGGCCTTGTCCTCGGCCAGCGGCGCGTTCACGTCTTCGGGCATGGCCAGCTTGGCCAGCTCGACGATCGCGGAGAACGCGGCCGGGTCGCTCACGGCGAGCTCGGCGAGGATCTTGCGGTCGACCTCGATCTCGGCCAGGCGCAGACCCTGGATGAAGCGGTTGTACGTCATGCCGTTCGCGCGGACCGCGGCGTTGATGCGCTGGATCCACAGCTTGCGGAAGTCGCCCTTGCGCGCCCGGCGGTCCCGGTACGCGTAGGAGAGCGAGTGGAGCACCTGCTCCTTGGCCTTGCGGTACAGCCTCGAGCGCTGGCCGCGGTAGCCGCTGGCGAGCTCAAGGGTGGTACGGCGCTTCTTGTGGGCGTTCACGGCCCTTTTGACGCGTGCCACTGTTCATCCTGTCGATCTCGTGGGGCCCGGCGGGTGGCGCCGAGGCCCCGGTGTGCAAAGGGGGGCGGAGCAGGGCTCAGATGCCGAGCAGCCTCTTCAGGCGAGGCACGTCGTTCTTCGCGACCTCGACCGTGCCGCTGAGGCGACGGGTCAGCTTGCTCGACTTCTTCTCCAGGAGGTGGCGCTTGCCCGCCTTCTCGCGGAGCAGCTTGCCGCTGCCGGTGACCCGGATCCGCTTGGAGGTCCCCTTGTGAGTCTTCTGCTTCGGCATTTCCGTCCTCGTCTCGTGCTGCCACCGGGATGGGGCGGCAATGCTTTCCTGCGGCGGACCGCAGATCAGCTCTGTGCTGACGCGTCCTCTTCGGCGGCTACGTCGACGCCGTCGCCGTAGTCCGGCTTCAGCGGGCGCGTCTTCGTGGTCTTGTGCGGCGCCAACACCATGATCATGTTGCGGCCGTCCTGCTTCGGGTTGGACTCGACGAAGCCCAGCTCGGCGACGTCCTCCGCCAGCTTCTGCAGCAACCGGTAACCCAGCTCGGGACGCGACTGCTCGCGACCGCGGAACATGATGGTCACCTTGACCTTGTTACCACCGGACAGGAACCGGGCCACGTGGCCCTTCTTCGTCTGGTAGTCGTGCGGGTCGATCTTCGGTCGGAGCTTCTGCTCCTTGATGACCGTCAGCTGCTGGTTGCGGCGTGACTCACGGGCCTTCTGCGCGCTCTCGTACTTGAACTTGCCGTAGTCCATGAGCTTGCAGACCGGCGGCCGAGCCTGCGCGGCGACCTCGACGAGGTCCAGATCCGCTTCCTGGGCGAGTCGGAGCGCGTCCTCGATGCGAACGATCCCGACCTGCTCGCCGTTCGGCCCGACGAGACGGACCTCCGGCACCCGAATGCGGTCGTTGATGCGCGGCTCGGTGCTGGCGGGAGCACCTCGGTTCGAGGGACTTGTCATTCACGTCCTTTGAGACTCGTTGTGCGCCAAAAACAAGAGCCCCGACACCATTGCTGGTGCGGGGCCCGCCTCCGACCGATCACCCTCAACCGACGCGCGAACGCGTCGGGCGGAACGGCACGGTGGCCTTCCGCGGGGACCGGAACCCGGCCGCCTGAACGGCTGCGCGGGTGGGAGCGGGGCTCCACTTGCCGCCCTCGCACGAACGAGGGCTGGTCGCGCCGTAAAGACTAGCAGACGCGGTTGTCAACCCCCGAATCGGCGCCCCGGTCGGGGGGCTTGCGACAATGGCGGGGTGACCGAGGAGCCCGAAGGCGACGTGCGTGAACTGTCCGAGGTGCCGAGCATCGAGGTGATCAGCCGGGCGGCGGTGATGCTGCTGTCGGCGGCCGCGGAACGGCTGGGGTTGGCCGACGAGGACCCGGCGACGAGCCCGCGGAGGGACCTGGACGAGGCGCGGAGGTTGATCACGGCGCTGGCCGGGTTGATCACGGCGTCGGTGGAGTACCTGGGGCCGCACGCCGGACCGTTGCGGGATGGGTTGCAGTCGGTGCAGAGGGCGTTCCGGGAGGCTTCCGTGGTGCAGGACGCTCCGGGGGCTGGGCCTGGGGAGAAGTTCACTGGGCCGGTGTACTGAGGTTTGAGCGTGGTGGGTTGGACCGGGCTGGCCCGGTCCTGGAGGTCCGGTCCTGGAGGTCCGGTCCTGGGTGGCCCGGACCTGGACTTGCCTGGTCCTGGACTGGCCCGATCCTGAGCGGCCGGACCCAAGGCGGTCCGGACCGCGCCGGCCCGGTTCGGGGCGGCCGTTTCCAACTGGCTCGGCCCAAGGCAGCCCGGTTCCAACCAGTCCGACCCCAGGCGGTCCGGTCCTGACCGGCCTGATCCAAGGCGGCCCGTTTCCAACCGGCCGGTCCAAGGCAGCCCGGATCCAACCAGCCCGACCCAGGCGGTCCGGTTCTAACCGTCCCGATCCAAGACGGCCCGTTTCCATCTGGCCCGATCCAAGGCAGTTCGGTTCTAGTCGGTTCGCCCCAAGGCGGTTCAGTTCTAACGAGCTCGGTCCCAGGCGGTCCTGTTCCAACCGATCCGGTCTCAGGCGGTCCGGTTCTAACCGGCCAGTCCAAGGCAGCCCGAATCCAACCGGCCCCACCCAAGGCGGTCCGGTTCCAACCGTCCCGATCCAAGACGGCCCGTTTCCATCTGGCCCGATCCAAGAGAGTTCGGCTCTAGCCGGTTCGCCCCAAGGCGGTTCAGTTCTAACGAGCTCGGTCCCAGGCGGTCCTGTTCCAACCGATCCGGTCTCAGGCGGTCCAGTTCCAACCGGTCTGGTCCAAGGCGGTCCAGTTCCAATCGGCCAAGCCCTGGGCGGTCCGGTTCCAATCGGCCAAGCCCCAAGCGGTCCGGTTCCAACTCGCCCAGCCTCAGGCAGTCCGGTCCGAACTGGTCCAGTCCAAGGCGCTCTGGTCTGCATTCGGGTTCTTCGCCTGGATCGGTTTCGGTTTGGGCTTCGGTTTGTCGATCGGGAGTCGCTTGTGCGGCACTCCTCTTTCGAGGTGGTTTTGCATACAGTCTGCCGAATGCGGTATGTCGGATGGGGTTCGGTGGCTGCGGGTTTCAGCGTGGGTCGGCCAGTGGCTGCTGCTTCCAGCGGGGTCACCGGGCGATTTCCGTAGTTGGTGTGGCCGATTTGACTTGGGGACCCCTCATTTCGGCCTTGATCGGGCCAAAAGGCAGTGCCCCAAAGCCCTGCCCGATCTCCAATTTTAAGGCCAAAATCCCCAAGTAAAATCGGCCACGGCTGCGGGCGGCCCGTAGCGTTCCGTAGCAGATCAACAGGCGAGCGCCAGTCCCGTAGCAGGTCAACAGGCGCGTGCCGGTCCCGTAGCAGGTCAACAGGCGCGTGCCGGTCCCCTAAGTGGCCGTCAGTCGACTGCCATTCCATTGGTGGTCACCAGCAGGCCGCCGGTCCCGTAAGTGGTCGCCAGTCGATAGCCGGTTCCATGGTGGTCGCCAAGTGCGCACCAGTCCCGCAGGTGGTCGCCAGTCGACCACCGGTTCGGTATTGCCACCACACGCGCGCCGGTCCCATGGGTGGCCGCTAGTCGGTTGTTGGGCTTGTTGCGGGTTGTTTGGGCGGCCCTCACTCTTTCGAGTGGGTGGTGCATACAGTATTTCGAATGGTGGCTGGGGTGGGTTAGTCGCGGATGCCCAGGCGGGATAGGCGGCGGGAGGCCAGGGTGGCGATTGTTTCCGGGTCGCCGCGGCGCCAGCCGTCTACCGGGTCGGTGTCGAACTTGGCCAGTTGGGCCAGGGACATGGTGTTCAGGGCGTGTAGTGCCAGTAGATCTGTGCGGCCTGTGTCGCGGAGGCGTCTGGCTGCGAAGGCTCGGCGGGCGAAACGCAGTCGTAGTGGGAGCCAGGTGACTAGCAAGAAGACGATCGGTACGGCGATGAGTGCGACTGTGAGCCACGTGGCGACCGTTTCCACCGCGTCGATCTGGGCGTGGCCGACGTTGGAGAGGGTGGTGCCCGCGTCCGTGCCCTTGCCCAGTGCGCCTGCCAGGTCGTCGCCTACGACGGGGACTCGGCCCGCGCTGCCCGCGGCGTCGGCGAAGGCGTCGTGGACCTTCGTGCCCGCGCTGACCAGGCCGTCGCCTGGGGCTCGGGCGGTGAGGACGCCGTCCCGCGCTCCCAGTGCGAACCAGATCCAGAACCACACCCAGCCCGCCGCCAGCACGTCGGCGATGATCTGACGGGTGAACCGCGCGGCGCCGTCCGCGTACCACTTCATGGTCAACGGTCTATCAGGATCGTGGTTCCGCGGGAAGTGGCGGGTGGGGTCCCACTACGCTCGGGTCGGTGTCCACGACGTTCGGCGATCTGCTGCGTTCCCACCGCGTCCGGTCCGCTCTGACGCAGGAGGAGTTGGCCGCCGGGTCCGGGGTGAGCGTGCGCGCGATCAGCGACATGGAACGCGGGCGCGCCAAGGGCCCGCAGCGGCGCACGGTCGAGGCCCTCGCCCACGTGCTCCGGTTGGACGGCGCGGAACTGCGGGCGCTGCTCGACACCGCGAAAGCCGGTCGGATGCGGCACCAGCCCGCCACCGCCGCGCCCTGGGCCTTACCGCCGGACGTGCCGGACCTGACGGGGCGCGAGCAGGAGCTGCGGCTGCTGGAGGCGTCCGCCAAGGCGGGGCGCGGCACCGAGGTCGTCGTGGTGCACGGGCCGCCCGGCGCGGGCAAGACGACGCTCGTGGTGCACGTCGCGTACCTGTTGGCCGAGCGCTTCCCGGACGGGTGCCTGTTCGTGAACCTGCGCGGGATGGACGCGCGGCCGGTGCCGCCGGGCGAGGTCATGCACAAGGTGCTGCGGACGTTGGGGATCGCGGAGGAGCGGATCCCGGCGCGGGCCGAGGAGCGGGCGGCGCTGTACCGGGCCGAGCTGCGCGGGCGGTCGACGGCGCTGGTGCTGGACAACGCCGCCGACGAGGCGCAGGTGCGGCCGCTGCTGGCGACCGGGAGCTCGTCGCTGGTGCTGGTCACGAGCAGGCAGACCCTCGGCGGGCTGGACGCGGGCACGCGGCTCGCGCTGGACGTGCTGTCGCTCGGCGAGTCGGTGCGGTTGCTGGGCGCGATCGTCGGCGAGCGCCGGGTGTTCGCCGAGCACGCCGCCGCCGAGCGGGTCGCGGAGCTGTGCGGACGTCTGCCGCTGGCGCTGCGGATCGCGGGCAACCGGCTGGCGAGCAGGCCGCGCTGGACGGTCGGGCACCTGGCCGAGCAGCTGGGCGACGAGGGCCGCAGGCTCAGCGCGCTCACGTCGGGCGACCTGCGGGTGCGGGCCGCGTTCCTGATGTCCTACCAGCACCTGAACCCGCGGGCGGCGCTGGTGTTCCGGCGGATGTCGTTGGCTCCGGGCGCGGACGTGACGCCGGAGCTGGTCGGGGTGGCGGCGGGCGTGACCGCGGACGTGGCCGAGGAGACGTTGGAGGAGCTGGTCGACGCGAGCCTCGTGGAGGTGTCCGCGGCGGTCGGCCGGTACGTGTGCCACGACCTGCTGCGGGTGTTCGCGCGGGAGCGGCTCGTCGAGGACGAGTCGTCGTCGGTCGTGGACGAGGCGCGCTGGCGGACGGTCGACTGGCTGCTGCGCGAAGCCCGTGCGGCGGCACGGGTTTTCGGCCCGGACGGGTCGTCGGACAACCGGGACCGGGCGGCGGGCTGGCTGCACCGCGAGACGAGCCACTGGATTGGCGCGCTGCGGATCGCGCACGCCGCACGCCGGCACCGCACGGTGCTGGACGTGGCGACCGCGATGCACTGGTACTCCGACCAACGCGGTGACGGCGCGCTGTGGCACGAGGTGTTCCGCTTCGGCGTCGACGCGGCGCGCGCGCTCGGCAGCAGGCGCGACGAGGCCGTGCAGCTGAACTTCGTGTGCTGGACGCTGTGCGTGCTGCTGGACCGGCAGGAGGCCGCGCTCGTGGTGCACGAGCAGGCGTGGGCGGCGGCGGTCGACTGCGGCGACCTGATGGAGCAGGCGTGGGCGCTCTACTACCGGTCGGCCATCGAACGGCGGCAGGGGCGGCTGGACGAGGCGAGCGCGTTCGCCCTGCGGGCCGTGGACGGGTTCGAGGCGGCGGGCAACGAGCTGGCGGTGCAGTTCGCGCTGTCGAACCTCGGGCTGGTGCTGCACCTGTTCGGCCGGTACGCCGAGTCGGCCGAGGTGCACCGCAAGTGCGTCGCGTTCCACCGGTCCCGCATCGAGGGCAGCCCGAACAGCCACGAGCGCGAGACGCTGGCGGTGAACCTGCTGCGGCTGGCGGCGAACCTGATCTCGTTGCGGGACTGGGACGCGGCGCGCGAGGCGTCCGAGGAGGCGTTGGAGCTGGCGCGGGTCACGCAGGCGCGCAACACCGAGTCGGACGCGCTGTTCCGGTTGGGCGCGGCCCTGCACGGGCAGGGCGACACGGCGGGCGCGATCGTGCGGCTGCGGGAGGCCGTGGCGGCGGTGAACTGGATGCGCACGACCGCGCTGGTGGAGATGCTGAGCCTGTACGCGACGGTGCTCGACGACGTCGGCGAGGGCGACGAGGCCCGCGTGCACCGCTTGCGGGCGTTGGACATCTGCGAGCGGTCGGAGACGGCGGCGACCCGCGCGCTCGCCGACGGCCTGCGCGCGGCGCTGGACGCGCCCGCCGAGGCGCGCAGCGACGGGCACGCCTGAGGGCCGGGGCCCGAGGGCCCCGGCCGTCGGGGGTCAGTCGCCGAGCACGGCCAGCGCGTCGATCTCCACGAGCAGGCCCGCGGGGAGCCCCACGTAGACGGTCGTGCGGGCGGAGTACGGCTCGGTCATGAACTCGCCGTAGGCGTCGTTCATCTCGCCGAAGTGCGCGGTGTCGGTGAGGTACACGCGCAGCATCACGACGTCGTCGAAGCTCGCGCCCGCGGCCGCCAGGACGGCGGCGACGTTGCGCAGGGTCTGCGCGGTCTGCTCCTTGACCGTGTCACCGACGATCGACCCGGTCTCGGCGTCGAACGCGACCTGGCCCGCGACCTGGAGGATGTTGCCCTTGCGGACGCCCTGGGAGAACTTCGCGATGGGCTTGGGCGCGGACTCGGTGTGGATCTCGATCTTCGGCAAGGCAGGAACCTCTCTAGTCGCGCGGCGTGTGGCCGCACTCGATGGACGCCGCTCGCGCGGTGGCGAGCAGGTTGGGCACGAGGGCCAGCAGGCCCTCGAAGTCGAGCAGCACCTTGGGGACCGACATGGACACGGCCGCGACCACCTCGCCGCGGGAGCCGCGGATCGGCGCGCCGATGCAGTGGATGAAGTCCTCGTGCTCGGAGTTGTCCACGGCGTAGCCGCGTTCGCGCACCCGTTCCAGCTCCGCCAGGTACGCGGCCGGGTCGGTGATCGTGTTCGCGGTCAGCCTCGGGTACTCCATGGACGCCGCGATCTCGCGCCGCTTGGCCTCCGGCAGGTCCGACAGCAGGACCTTGGCCACGGCCGTGCAGTGCAGCGGCGCGCGGCGGCCGACGCGGGAGTACATCCGCATCGGGTGGGTGCTGTCGTACTTGTCGATGTAGATCACCTCGCCGCCCTCGTAGCTGGCGAGGTGCACGGTGTAGCCGGTCAGCGCGTTCAGCTCGCGCAGCGCGGCCTCGGCGCTGCGGCGCACGTCCCGCTCCTCCAGCGCCCGGTTGGCGAGGTCGAACAGCGCCGTGCCGAGCCGGTAGTGGTGCACGCCCTCGCGCTGCACGAACCGGTGCGACTCCAGCGTGCGCAGCAGCCGCAGCGCGGTCGACTTGTGCACGTCGATCACGCCGGACAGCTCCTCCAGCGTCTTCGGTCCGGTCGCCAGTTCGCCGACGAGCGTCAGCGCGCGGTCCAGGCTCTGGCTCATGTGCTCTCCCGTAGGTACGCCGCCGCCCACGTGCCGTCGTCGGCGTCCAGCAGGGGGCCGGTGACCGACGCGGGCAGCGGCTGCCCGACGTCCTCGGTGGTCAACAGCACCGCGGCCGCCTGGAGGTGACCCGCGCGCAGTCGCCTGGCGGGAGGGTTCCCCGCCAGGTGGGCCGCAAGATAACCCGCGGCGAACGCGTCGCCCGCACCGACCGGTTCCACCACGTCCACGCGCAGCGCGGGCTGGTGGGTGAACACGCCGTCCTCGACCAGCGTCGCGCCCACCTCGCCCTGCTTCACGACGAGGCTCGCCGGTCCGGGCAGGAGTTCGCGCAGCTTCGCCGGGTCGCCGGTCCCCCACACGGCTTCGGCCTCGTCGGCGCCCGCCAGCACGATGTCCGCGGCGTTGGCCAGCTCCCGCAGCACGGAGGGGTCGCGGTCGCGCCACAGCGCGGGCCGCCAGTTGAGGTCGAACGACACCACGTGCCCGTCGCGGGGTCCGGTCAGGACCGCCCGCAGCAGCGCGAGGCAGCTGTCGGACAGGGCCGCGGTGATGCCGCTGACGTGCACGAGCCGGACGTCCGTCCGGTCAAGCCGGTCGAGCGCCTCCGGGCCCATCGCCGAGGCGGCCGACCCCTGCCGGTAGTAGCGGACGGGACTGCCGGAAGCGTTGGCCTCCTTCACGTACAGGCCCGTCGGCCGGTCCGGGTCGACGCTCACCCCGGTCACGTCCACGCCCGCGCCGCCGACCGCGTCGAGCACGGCCCGCCCGAACGCGTCCCCGCCCACCGCGCTCACCCACGCGCTCCGCACGCCGAGGCGCGCGAGGTGGCAGGCCACGTTGGACTCGGCTCCCCCGATGGCACGGGTCCACTTCACGACCTCGTGCGGCGGGCCCGGTTCCGCGGGCACCAGCACCACCATCGTCTCGCCGAGGCAGACCACACCGCCCGCTTGTTCGAACCTCATCCGCTTCTTTCCTCCGGACTTGCTCGTTGACGGCGGCTCACTCGGATGTTACACACTTCAACACCACATCGCGCAATAGCCGTTGCAAAATATGCAACGTGAGGAGCGAGACACGTGCCTTCCGCCGACATCGACCGAACCGCGGTAGCAGCGCTGCGCGCGGAACGCATCGACTGGCAGTTCAAGGGTTTGCCGAGCAGCACGTTCGGTGCGACCGTCGGCGAGGTGGCCGACCGGCGCCTCGACCTGTTCGCCGACGGCTTCGTGGGCCCGCTCGTGGTGCTCGACGCGGCCGCGCTGGAGCACAACCTGGCCACGATGGCGGCGTGGTGCGAGGAGCACGGCGTCGCGCTCGCCCCGCACGGCAAGACGACCATGGCCCCGCAGCTGTTCGAACGGCAGCTCGACCACGGCTCGTGGGCGATCACCGCGGCCAACGCCAGCCAGCTCCGGGTGTACCGGGCGTTCGGCGTGAGCCGGGTGCTGCTGGCGAACCAGCTCGTGGACCCGGCCGCCCTGCGGTGGCTCGCGGACGAGCTGGCGGCCGACCCGGCGTTCGAGTTCACCTGCTGGGTGGACTCGGTGGCCGGGGTCGCGGCGATGACCGAGGCGCTCGGATCCGTCACCCGTCCGGTGGACGTGCTGGTGGAGCTGGGCGCGACCGGCGGGCGGACCGGAGCGCGGGACCCGGAGACCGCGGTCGCGGTGGCGCAAGCGGTTGCGGACAGCCCGGCGCTGCGGCTCGTCGGCGTCGGCGGGTACGAGGGCGCGCTGGCGCACGACGCGTCCGACCAGGCGAAGTCCACTGTGGACGCCTATCTTGACGCCGTGCGGGACCTGGTGCTGCGGCTCAACGACGAGGGCCGGTTCGACGGCGTCGAGCAGGTGATCGTCACCGTCGGCGGCAGCGCGTACTTCGACCAGGTCGCCGCCGCGCTGACCAGGCCGTGGCCCGAGGGACTCCCGGTGCTGCCCGTGGTGCGCAGCGGCGCGTACGTGACGCACGACGACGGCTTCTACCGCGGGATCTCGCCGTTGAACAGGACCGAGGGCGAGCAGCCGTTCCGGTCGGCGCTGCGGGCGTGGGCGCAGGTCACGTCGAAGCCGCAGGCGGACTTGGCGCTGCTGACGCTCGGCAAGCGCGACGCGTCGTTCGACGAGGGCCTGCCGGAGCCGCAGGTCGTGCGGTCGGGAGGGGTGGAACGGCCGCTGAGGGGTGCGGCCGTCACAGCGCTCAACGACCAGCACGCGTTCCTGGCGATCGGCGAGGACACCGTGGAGGTCGGGGACTGGGTCGGGCTCGGCCTGTCGCACCCGTGCACGGTGTTCGACAAGTGGCGGCTCCTCCCCGTCGTCGACGGCACGACCGTCGTCGACTTCGTCCGGACCTACTTCTAGGGAGCAGGCGTGGACATCGTCTTCAAGGGCGCGCGGGTCGTGGACGGCACGGGCGCGCCGGAGTACCGGGCCGACGTCGGCGTGCGCGACGGCCGGATCGCGGAGATCGGCGACAGGCTCTCCGGCGGGCGGACCGTCGACGCCGACGGACTGGTGCTGGCGCCCGGTTTCATCGACATGCACTCGCACTCCGACCTCCAGGTGCTGGCCAACCCGGATCACCTGGCGAAGGTGTCGCAGGGCGTGACCAGCGAGGTCCTCGGCCAGGACGGGCTGTCGTACGCGCCCGTGGACGACGCCGTGCTGGAGACGCTGCGGGGTCAGCTGGCGGGGTGGAACGACGACCCGCCGGGCTTCGACTGGAACTGGCGGTCGGTCGGCGAGTACCTGGACCGGCTCGACCGGGGCATCGCGGTGAACGCCGCGTACCTCGTGCCGCAGGGCACGGTCCGGATGCTGTGCGTCGGCTGGGAGGACCGGCCCGCGACCGAGTCCGAAGTGGACCGGATGCGGTCGGTGGTCGCGGAGTCGTTGCGGGAAGGGGCGATGGGGCTCTCGTCCGGTCTCACCTACACGCCCGGCATGTACGCGAGCACGTCGGAACTCGTGCGGCTGTGCGAGGTCACGGGGTCGCTGGGCGGCTACTACAGCCCGCACCACCGCAGCTACGGCGCGGGCGCGCTGGAGGCGTACGCGGAGATGGTCCAGGTGTCGCTGGACTCCGGCTGCCCGCTGCACCTGGCCCACGCCACGATGAACTTCCCGGTCAACGAGGGTCGCGCGGGCGAGCTGCTGACGCTGCTGGACGACGCCATCGCCGCGGGCGCGGACATCTCGCTGGACACCTACCCGTACCTGCCCGGCGCGACCTACCTGTCCGCGCTGCTGCCGAGCTGGGCCACCGAGGGCGGGCCCGAGGCCACCCTGGCACGACTGTCCGATGTGGACACCCGTGAGCGGATCCGGGTGGAGATCGAGGAGACCGGGTCGGACGGCTGCCACGGCGTGCCGGTCGACTGGGACTCCATCGAGGTCAACGGCGTGCGGCGCACCGAGAACGCGCACTTGGTGGGGCACAGCGTGGCCGCGTCGGCGCGGACGGCGGGCCGCCTGGCCGCGGACCTGTACTTCGACACGCTCCTGGCCGAACGGCTCGGCACGTCGTGCCTGATGCACGTCGGCCACGAGGGCAACGTGCGGGCGATCATGAAGCACCCGGCGCACACCGGCGGCAGCGACGGGCTGCTGGTCGGCGACCGGCCGCACCCGCGCGCGTGGGGCACGTTCCCCCGCTACCTCGCGCGGTACGTGCGGGAACTGGGCGTGCTCGGGCTGGAGGAGTGCGTGAACCACCTCACCGGGCGGGCCGCCGAGCGGCTGCGCCTGACCGACCGCGGGCTCGTGCGCGAGGGCTACGCGGCCGACCTGGTCCTGTTCGACCCCGCCGAGGTCGCGGACACCGCGACGTTCGACGAACCGCGGCAGGCGGCCGTCGGCATCCCGTTCGTGCTGGTGAACGGGGTTCCGGTGATCGACGGAGGTACGCACACCGGGGCGCTTCCCGGTCATTCCCTGCGCAACAACGGGAGTTCGAAGTGATCAACTGGCTGCAACACGAGACGGGCGGGCTCCTCCTGCTGTCCGCGATCAGCATCGCCCTGCTGCTGGTCATGATCATCCGGTTCAAGGTCGAGCCGTTCATCGCGCTGCTGATCGCCGGCCTGCTGGTGGCGCTCGCGGCGGGCCTGCCGGTGGAGACGCTGGTCGGCTCGGCCCAGAAGGCGTCGGGATCGCTGCTGGAGGGCGGTTTCGGCGGCATCCTCGGGCACATCGCGTCGATCATCGGCCTCGGCACGCTGCTCGGCGCGATCCTGGAGGCCTCCGGCGGCGCGCAGGTGCTGACCGGGTCGCTGCTCAAGGCGTTCGGCGAGAAGCGCGCGCCGCTCGCGATGGGCTTGGCCGGCCTCATCTTCGGCGTGCCGGTGTTCTTCGACATCGGCATCTTCGTGCTGGCGCCGCTGGTCTACGTGGCGGCCAAGCAGGGCGGCAAGTCGATCGTGCTGTACGCCATGCCGCTGCTCGCCGGCCTGTCGGTCATGCACGCGTTCATGCCGCCCCACCCCGGCCCGGTCGCCGCGGCCGGCCTGCTGCACGTGGGCCTCGGCTGGATCATCATCATGGGCCTGGCGTGCGCCATCCCGGCGTGGTTCGTCGGCGGTATCCTGTATTCCACCTGGATCGGCAAGCGGATCAACGTGCCGGTGCCCGAGGAGATGCTGGCCGCCGCGGAGGAAGCCCGCGGCGACGAGGTGAAGAACCCGCCGACGCTCGGCCTGGTGCTGGGGATCATCGCGATCCCGCTGGTGCTGATCCTCGCGGGCACGTTCGGCAGCATCCTGCTGACCAAGGGTTCCCGTCTCTACGGGGTGTTCACGTTCTTCGGCACGCCCGCCGTCGCGCTCACCATCGCGGTCCTGCTGGCCACGTACCTGCTCGGCTACCGCCGCGGCATGACCCGCGAGCAGCTCACCGAGCTGACCGGCAAGTCGCTGCGCCCGGTCGGCATGATCCTGCTCGTCGTCGGCGCGGGCGGCTTCTTCGGCGCGGTGCTGTCGGCGACCGGCGTCGGCAAGGTGCTGGCCACGTCGCTGGCGGACGCGGGCCTGCCGGTCATCGCGCTGGCGTACGTCATCAGCTGCGGCATGCGCATCGCCCAGGGCTCGGCCACGGTCGCGATCGTCACGACCACCGGCATCGTCGCGCCGGTCGTGGCGGACCTCGGCTACTCGCAGCCCCAGCTGGCGCTGCTGGTCATGTCGATCGCGTCCGGCTCGATCATCGCCTCGCACGTGAACGACGGCGGGTTCTGGATCGTGTCGCGCTACTTCGGCCTGTCGGTCAAGGAAACGCTCCAGACGTGGACCGTGCTGGAGACCGTGCTGTCCGTGGTCGGCTTCGCGATGGCCGCACTGCTCAGCCTCGTCGTCTAGCCCGCTCGAAAAAGCCAGGCCCGCCCGGAGTCATCACACCGGGCGGGCCTTTTTCGTCACCGGGGAACACCACCTCACCCGTTCAGCCCAGCACGGGACGTCGAACAGCGATATCGATCATCCCGCGCTATCGCGAGTCCTTTTTCACCCTTTCCCGAATTCGCCGCACAAGTGCGGACCGCCTCCACCGCAGAACTCCACCACGCACAGCCCGTCGCGGCGGAGCGACCGGAACTCCACCCGATCCGGGGAGTGCCACCACTCCATCCAGCCATTTCCGCCCTCTCCGGCACACCCCCTCGATTGGGTGCCACCTCTACCGAATCCGCCGGACGCTGCGGCAGACTTCCCCTGGCACGCCGAACAGAAGTCCCGACCGGACCACTTCGGCGGCGCGATCCCGGAATGGATTTCCCCTCACGCACGCCTTTTCCGGGACCCGGCAGGAGAATTCTTCCAACAGGGAGTGTCGTTCACATGGCTGGAACCCAGTACACGCTTCGAGTGATCAACAACTCGACGAACTTCGTCGACATGTGCATGTACCAGGAGGACCCGAACATCGGGAACCCCAACGTCCTGTCGCTCGCCTGGTTCGCCAAACCGGCTTTCCCGACGACGACCGTGGTCTTCCGCTGGACGGTGGACTACTCGTTCCTCTGGTCGGAGACGGGCGAACTCGTGCCCGGCGCCTTCTTCGACGCCTCGCAGATCTGGCCCGCGGACCCGGCGAACATCGCCCCCTCGACCCCGGTGAAGGGCGGCAACCAGATCGGCCTCGACTTCAAGGGCGGCGCCTACAACTTCACGTCGACGCCCGCGGCCAACCCGCAGGCGGGCACGCTGTACGTGAAGGAGAACGACCAGATCCCGTTGAAGCAGGCCAGTGTCGGCATCGGCATGTCGGGCGCGGGCACGTTCGCCGTGCAGGCCCAGCCGCGCACCAACCTGACCTTCACCCCCCACCCCGTCTACTACCTGGCCGCGGGCACGTTCGCGGCGGGCGAGGTCCTGGACATCGGGTCCATCTCCAACCCGACGGACGTCCGGTTCCCGGCGGGCGTGTTCTCCATGACGGCGACGCTCAGCGAGGGCAACGCCTGGACCGTCGTGCCCACCAAGGGCCTGAACGCGGTGGAGCACAAGCAGATCATCGCCGACCAGCGCAGGGCGCTGGCGGGGGCGACCCGGTGAGCCGCCCGGACCAGGCCGTCCGCACGGACGGCGGCAGCGGGGACGTGGGCTACCCCGAGGGCCACTACACGAACGTCTCGGTCACCCCGATCACCGGATCCGGGACGCTGCGCAACGGCACCGGCACGTGCTCCGCGACCGGCACGTTCTCGGCGGGCACGTTCGCCGCGAACGACCTGCCGCAGGTCGGCACGCTGTACAACATCACGGCCACCAACAACGGGACCGTGTACAACTTCCCCGGCTGGAGGTGCGCGCACTCCGGTCCCACCAGCGACTTCCTGGCCTGAGCCGCGACATGGGGAAAGGGCCCGTCCGGGGTGGTCACCGGACGGGCCCTTTCGCTTGTGGGGCAAGGACTAGACGCCCGCCTTCTTGCCTTCCGGGGTGGAGACGAACCACGTGCCGCCGATGCCCTGGCCGTTGGCCTCGCCGCAGATCTTGTCGCCCGAGAAGGTGTAGAGCGGCCAGCCGGCGATGGTCAGCTGCTTGCCGCCGTCGGCGCGGGTGATCGTCCCGACCAGCGCCTTGTCGACACCCTGCACCTCGAAGCTGTCGGACGTCACCAGGGCCGGCGGCCACTTGACGGCGCAGTCACCGGCGCAGTTGGAGGCCGACGGGTTGGTGGTGTCCTTGTCGAAGCGGTACAGGGTCATGCCGCCCTTGTCGGTCAGCACGGTGCCGAGGTTGCCGACGGAGGCCGTGGTGAGCGCGAGTTCCTTGTTCTCCGTGGCCTTCTGGCCGTCGGGGGCCGCCGCGAACCACGCGTCCTTGAAGCCCTGGCTCTTGGCGTCACCGGGGATCTTGTCCTCGGTCGAGGTGTACAGCGGCCAGCCCTTGGCGGTGACCTGCTTGGTGCCGTCCTTGCGGACCACGGTGCCGAGCACCGCCTTGTCGACGCCCTTCACCTGGATGTCGTCGGAGGTGGTGAGCACCGGCGGGAACTTCTTCACGCAGTCGTCGTCGCAGTTCGACACCGACGGGCTGGCAGTGTCCTTGTCGAAGCGGTACACGGTCAAGCCGGTGCCGTTGGTGAGCACCGTGCCGAGGCCGGGGACGACGGCGGTCGCGAGCACCGGACCGGCGTTCGCCCCGGCCTTCTTGCCCTCGGGGGTCGCGGCGAACCAGACGCCGCCGATGCCCTGGCCCTTGGCGTCACCGGGAGCGGCGTCCTGGGCGAACTCGTAGAGCGGCCAGCCCGCGATCGTCAGCTGCTTCTTGCCGTCCTTGCGGTCCACAGTGGACACGAGGCCCTTGTCGACGCCCTGCACCTCGATGTCGCCCGTGACGAGGGCCGGTGGCCACTGCGTCGCGCAGTCGTCGTAGCAGTTCGACGTCGGCGGATCGGTCTTGTCCTTGTCGAAGCGGTACAGCGTCTTCCCGTTGCTCCCGGTCAGCACCTGACCCAGGTCGCCGACCTTCGCGGAGGTCAGCGCGACCACCTTGGTCTGCGCCAACTTCTGCGAGTCGGAGTCGACCGCGGCGGACCCCGCCGTGGTGCCTGCCTGACCGCACGCGCTCAACAACGTGAGCCCGAGCACAGCAGCTGCCCCGAAAATGGCCGCACGAGTACCAGACATGGTGCCCAACCTCCTTGGATGGTCGCTCGCACCTCTACGCGGCGACCGACTGCCCACAACACGGACAGCCCCGCGGAACGGTTCAACACTTCTCGGAAGTTTTTCGGCCGTGGTTGAAGAGGAGGTTCAGGACGAACGCCACGAGCGTCGCGCTGGTGATCGCGCTGCCCGCCACGATCTGCGCCCACGCCGGGAAGTTCTGGTAGATCCGCGGCGCCACGACCGGCAGCAACCCGACCCCGATCGCCACGGCGACGATCATCAGGTTGTCCGTGCCCTCGTACTCGACCGCGCGCAGCGTCGTGACGCCGACCGCCGCCACGGTCGCGAACATGACCAGCCCGCACGCGCCGACCACCGGTCCCGGCAGCGACGCGACGACCTCGCCGAGCTTCGGCACCACCCCGAGCACCACCAGGATCCCGCCCGCCGCCGCGGCCACGTACCGGCTGCGCACCCTCGTCATGCCGACCAGCCCGACGTTCTGCGCGAACACCGTGTCCAGGAAGGCGTTCATGATCCCGCCGAGGACACCGGACAGCCCGTCGGCCGCCATGCCGCGCGCCAGGTCGGCGGAGGTGATCGGCTTCCCGGTCAGCTCGCTCACCGCGAGCATGTCGGCGGTCGACTCGGCGAAGGTCACCAGCATGACCACGCACATCGAGATCACCGCCGCGATCGGGAAGTGCGGAGCCCCGAAGTGGAAGGGCGCGCTGATCCCGAGCCACGGCGCGCCCGCGACGGACGAGAAGTCGGTCAGCCCCAGCGGGATCGCGGCCACCGTGCCCAGCACCAGCCCGACCAGCACGCCGAGCTGCGCCAGGAACCCCCTGGCCAGCCGGGTCACCAGCACCACGACGACCACGACGGCCGCCGCCAGCGCGAGGTGGCTCGGAGCGGCGTAGTCCGGCGCGGTCTGGTCGTTGCCCGCGATGAGCCCCGCCGCCACCCCGATCAGCGACAGCCCGACGACCGTGATCACCACCCCGGTCACCAGCGGCGGGAAGAACCGGACGACCTTGGCGAACGGCACCGCCACCAGCAGCCCGAACACCCCGGCGGCGATCATCGACCCGTACACGGCCTGGAGCCCGTACTCCCCCGCGATGAGGATCATCGGCGTCACGGCGGTGAACGTCGCGCCCGCCACGACCGGCAGCCGCACGCCGAGCAGCCTGCCGACGCCGAGCGCCTGGATCAGGGTCACGACCCCCGCGACGAGCAGGTCGGCGTTGATCAGCAGCCCGATGGTCGTGCGGTCCAGGCCCGCGGCCGCGCCGAACACGAGCGGGACGGTGACGCAGCCGGTGTACATCACCAGCACGTGCTGAGCGCCCAGGACGAGCAGCCGGGCGAGAGGGAGGGGGACGTCCACCTGGTGCCGGGTTTCAGTGGTCATCCTCCGCACCCAACCGTGGCCGGGTTACGGACGGGCGTCAACCGCGCAACACGGCGCCCTTCGTGAACCCCGCGATGTACGTCCGCAGGCCGCGCTTGCCGTGGCGCATCATCAGCTCGTGGTTGGCCACGAGCGCGGGCCGCAGCAGTGGGCCGAGTGTCCGCAGCAGCGGCTTGTCGACCGTGACCTCCTGCTCGTAGAGCAGCCGCGCGCCCTTGCCGCGCGGCTCGATCCGCCAGCCGACCGTGCCGTTGAGGTCGCCCTCCAGGTTGGCGACCAGCACCAACTTCTCCGCGTCCCGCGTGTGGTGGCTCGCCTCGAACACCAGCTCGTACGGCAGGAACGACCGGCAGTGCAGCTCCGCCCGTTCCTCCCCGATCTGCACGGCCCGCCGCACCTCCGGCCACCAGAGCGGGTAGCTGCCCAGGTCGGCCAGGACGTCGAACGCGTCGGAGGGGAGGCAGTCGACCGACCAGACGCTGCGGAAGCGGTAGTGGTTCAGCGGCACCCGGCGAGTATCGCCAGGCAGCGGGGTCATGTGCTTGACAGGCCCATCCACATCACCCGTTCGGCCGTTCGGAACCTACTCAGAGCACGTCCGCCGGAGCGCCGAGAAGACGTCGCGCACCTCGCGCGGCACGTCCTCTGGCCGTTCCAACCGCAGCACGACCTCCATGACGAGCGCGGACCGGTGAACGTCCGCACCGTGCTCGCGCAGCAACGCCCGCACCCGTTCACCGAACCCCTCCACCCCGCGCACCGCCGCGAAGTCCCCCGACCCCCACGGACGATCACCCCTCGGCCACACCGCGTTCGCGGTGTCCGCCCAGGTCGCGTCGTCGAACAACTCCTCCAACTCCGGCAACGGCCGGACCACCTCCTCGTGGTCCTGCCCGAACCACTGCCGGAACAACCCGTCCCGCTCCTCACCACCGGCGGCGGGCACCAGCACCACCGACCGCCCGTGCCGGTGCAGGTACTCGGCCAACCGGAGCGCCCCCGCGTTCCCCCCGCACGCCCACAGCGCGATCCCGGCGGCCTGGAGCGGCAGACCCTCGGACAACGAGAACAGGATCGGCATCACCTGCCGCTCGGTCTCCCCCTCGACCGCGAGGAAGCACCGCTCGTGCAACAACACGGAGTTCCGCAACCCCACGGACGCCGCCACGGCCCCCACCCGCCGGTCGAACGGATCGTCCGACGCGACACCGAGCCGTTCCACGCGGGTGCGCCGCCCACCGTCCAACGCCAGCAGCACCACGTCACCGATGTCCACCGCGTCCACCAGGTTCATCGAGTGCGTCGCCACGACCACGCTGACGTGCGCGACCTTCCCCTGGTCGCGGATCAGCCGCATGACCTCCCGCTGGTGGTGGTAGTCCAGGTGCGTGTCCGGCTCGTCGTACACCACGACGACCTGCACCGGCGGACCGCTTTCGTCGTCGCCACCACCCTGCTCGGCCAGCATCCCGGTGGTGGCCTCCCAGACCGCCATCGAGATCCGCCGCGCGCTCCCCAACCCGGACCGGTCCAGCATCACCGCCTCCCCGGACGCCCGCTCCAGCCGCAACGCCGTCGTCTGCAGGAAGTACGACGTCGCCACCTTCGGCTCCACGCTCACCGCCGCGATGTCCCCGCACCGCTCCACGATGTGATCGGCCAACGGCTTCACCTCGTCGGCCAGCCACCGCTGCGCGTCGTCCTCCAACGACCGCACCCGACTCCGCACCACGTCCTCGGCGAGGTAGTCCTTCAACCGCAGCGTCAACGCGGACCGGACCACCGCCTCCGGCTCCAGATCCCGCCCCTGGAACGCCGCGACCCGCGGCAACCGCTCCACCAGCCCCGGCGGCACACCCGTCCACCCCTCACCACTGGAGTGCTCGACCCCGTACGCGTGCAGCGCCGCCACCAGGAAGGGTTTCGTGGGCTTCTCCGGCTTCACGCCGAACTTCTTCACCAGTTCCCGAAGATCCGGCACCAGTTTCCCGTGCAGGTCCCGCAATTCCTCGTCATCGGGAACAGCCGCCCAGATCTCGTACCGCGCCACCAGGTCGACGTCCACGCTCCGCCGCACCACCACGGCGGCGGGCAGCCCGAGCCGCTCGCACTCCCACTCGTCCAACCGGAAGTGCCCCACCACTTCCGTGAGAGGACAACGCACCCCCGACTCGCCTTCGAGAAAGGTGCGGTCGTCCTCGGTCACCACGTAGTCCCCGACCAGGAACCCCAACGCCGCCAACGCGGCGGACTTCCCACCGTCATTGGGCCCGGCCAGGATGGTCGGCCCGCTGATCGGGATGTCCACCACATCGGCGAGCGACCGAAATCCACGCACGGAGAACCGTTCCAGGTGCACAGCCAACCATCCACGAGTCGTAGTTGAGCGCACTGTACGACCGGGCACCGACAAATTCCCGACCGTAACGGACACCGCCACCAACGCGACTGGACGACAGAGGTCGTACGGATGTGCGCCCCCGATTCCCGAGGAGTACGCATGTCCTACCCGAACCCCACAGGCTCCTGGAACACCCCGGCGGTCCACACGACAGGCGCCTACATCAACACCCGCCCGGTCGTCTCGGACGCCCACATCACCATCGCGTGGGTGATCACGGTCCTCACACTCGGCTACATGCTCCCGTGGGCGATCGCCGCGACCCGCAGGAAGTCGAACTCGGCGGCAATCGCCTTACTCACCTTCTTCGCGGGCTGGACCGCCATCGGCTGGCTGATCGCCCTGGTCATGTCCTGCATGGCGGAACCGGTCCAGGGCGTCTACATGAGCGTCGCGGCCCCCACCTACCAGGCACCGGGGGCGGTAGCCACCCCACCGGGCTGGTACCCGGACGGCACAGGCGGCACCCGCTACTGGGACGGCACCCAATGGACCACCATCTAAACCAACAAAAGCCAATAACAGCAACAACAACAAAAACCCGGCTCAGGACTGGCCCAGCACTGAATGGTGACCACAAGCAAGCGCCGGGGCAACGTAGCGACCCACCACCCCGGCACAGGGCAGACCGGTGACCACGCTGGAACTGGCAAGCGCAGGCCACGGAACGTGGCCGATTTGACATGGGGATTTCGGCCTTAAAATTGTAGTCGGGCGGGACTCTCTTTGGACCGCCTTTTGAGCCCGACAAAGGCCGAAATGAGGGGTCCCCATGTCAAATCGGCCGCAGCACGCTGGAAATCG